>NZ_CP035037.1:3000000-3211982 GCF_004028235.1 Leucobacter muris
GAGTCGTGGCCGGCGACGGTCATCACGCGATCGTGGGTGAGCCCGAGCTGCTGCGCGACCTCGCGGGCCAGCTCGAGGCCGGCCTCGGGGTAGGGGTTCTGATCCCAGCTGTGCTCGGCCACGACCTCGATCTGCACGCGGTCCTCGCGCTGCACCCGCTCGACGGTCTCCATGACCCGGGCGTAGGCGGCGGTCAGCACGTCGCTGCTCGACGAGCGCAGGTCGAACAGCAGCTGCACCTCGCTCGCCACGACGACCGGCGAGTTCGGATAGACGTTGATCTCACCGCACGCCGTGTGCAGCGCGCCCGGCTCGAACTCGTCGACGAGCTCCCGGGCGGCCACGATGAGGCGGGCGGCGCCGAGCAACGCGTCGCGGCGGTCGGCCATGAGGGTCGAGCCGCTGTGCGCCTGCTCGCCGGTGATCCTGAACTCGAACTTGCGCGCCCCCCACGTGGCGTTCACGAGCCCGATGGTGATCCCGTCCTGCTCCATGCTGCGGCCCTGCTGCACGTGGATCTCGGCGTAGGAGGCGACGTCGAGCCCCTCGAAGCCGCCGCGCTCCCCGATCGCGTCGAGCGCGTCCTTCACGGTCACCCCGTGCGGGTCGGGCGTCGCGAGCGCGTCCATGAGCGGCAGCTTTCCGGTGAAGACCGAGCTGCCCATCATCGAGGGTTTGAAGCGGGATCCCTCCTCGTTGAACCAGTTGACGACGGCGAGGTTGAACCGCGGCTGCTCGCCCGAGGCGCGCAGCTCGTCGGCGACGCGGAAGCAGGCGTGCGCCGAGGCCATCACGCCGTAGGCGCCGTCGAAGCGACCCGCGGTGGGCTGGGAGTCCATGTGGGAGCCGGTGAGCACGTAGGGGGCGCCGGGCACGAGCTCGAGCAGCCCGAACTGGTTGCCGACGGCGTCGCGCTGCACGGTGAAGCCGTGCGACTCGAGCAGGCGGGTGAACCACTTGCGCTGCTCGCCGTCGGCGGCGCTCGCGGCCTGGCGCTCGACCCCGCCCGTCCCCTCGACGGCGCCGAAGCGGGAGTGCACGGCCCAGTCGGCGAGGAACGCTTCCGCCTTCGGGCTGTTCTGCTCGGTCATGTTTCGTCCTTTCGAGGGAGGGTCTGTGAGCCGCCGGGTCCCCTGTCCCGGGGCGGGGCGTTCGAGGCGGTGCTCGTGGACCGCGGTCGGGCCGGGCCTCGGGGCATACGGGATCGGGAAGGAGGGCGGCGGGTCAGGATCGCGCGTCGAAGCTGAGCTCGCCGCCGAGCACGGTCGCCACCACGTCGAGCTGCGCGATGCTCGGCGCGGTGAGTGGCGACGCCGAGAACACCGCGAAGTCGGCGAGCTTGCCCCGCTCGAGGGTGCCCTTGTCGGCGATCTGGCCGGTCGCCCGCGCGGCCCACTCGGTGTGGGTGCGCAGGGCCTCCTCGGGAGTGAGCGCTTCACCGGCGCCGAGCACGGCCCCGCTGTCGGTGAGCCGGTCGACGGCCGACTGCATGCCGCGCCGCAGGTTGTTGTCGGCGACGGGCAGGTCCGAGGATCCGGCGAGCAGGATGCCCGCGTCGACCACGCTGCGGCCCCGGTAGAGCCAGCCGGCGCGGTCGGGGCCGACGCGATCCGCCATCTGGTCGCCGATGGGGCCGATGAAACCGGCCTGCGGCGTGACCGCGACGGCGAGGCCGCCCGCGCGCTCGAGCTGGTCGGGGCGGGCGATGCCGAAGTGCTCGATGCGGCAGGGGGCGGCGAGGCGGCCGTAGCGCTCCTGCGCCTCCTCGATGAGGTCGAGCGCGAGGTCGATCGCGGCGTCGCCGATGGCGTGCAGGGCGAGCGGCCAGCCGGCGCGGTAGGCGCCCAGGGCCCGCTCGCGGTAGGTCTCGGGGTCGTCGAGCAGGTAGCCGCGGTTGTGATCGTGCCCGCAGAAGTCCTCGGTGACGGCGGCGGTCGCGCCGAGCAGCGAGCCGTCGAGGAACACCTTGACGTGTCCGAAGCGCACGGCGTCGTCGCCGAAGCCGTAGCGGATGCCGAGGTCGAGCCCCCGCCCGCGGCCCTCGCGGTGGAAGTCGGCGGCGTGCCCCTCGAGGGGGCGCAGGGCGTCGATCGCGGGCATGAGCTGTGCGCGGGCGTGCAAGCGGCCCCGTTCCGCGGCGGCCTGGTAGGCGGCGACCTCGACCGGGCTGTGGCCGATCCAGCCGCCGCCCACGCCGGCCTCGGTGAAGCTCGTGATGCCCTCGGCGGCGTAGCGCGACGTGGCCGCCTCGAGCGCCTCGACGAGCCGCTCGGTCGAGTAGGGCAGCAGCAGCGCCTGCACGAGGCCCTGGGCCGCCTCCTCGACGAGTCCCGTGGGGGCGCCGTCGGCATCGCGCACGACCACGCCGCCCACGGGGTTCTCGAAGCCGGGGTCGAGTGCGCCCACGAGGCGCAGCGTGGCCGAGTTGGTGATCGACGCGTGGCCCGAGGTGTGGCGCAGGTAGAGGGGGCGGTCGCCCGTGATCTCGTCGAGGCGGGCGATGTCGGGGAAGGCGTCGCCGTGGTGACCCTGGTTGAAGCCGGTGCCGTGCACCCAGGCGTCGGCGTCGCCGAGCTCGTCGAGGCGCGCGACCTCGGCCTCGATCAGGGCGTAGAGCTCGTCGAGGCCGCGGGCGCGGCTGAGGTCGACCGACGCGAGGCCGAGGCCCCACCAGGCGGTGTGGCAGTGGGCGTCGATGAGCCCGGGCGTGACGACGGCGTCGCCGAAGTCGAGCGCGCGCTCCGCCTCGAGCCCGGCGATCTGCTCGTCGAAGCCGGCGATGCGGCCGCCGAGCACGCCCACGGCGCGGGCGGTGGGGCGTGCGGGATCCATGGTGAGGATCTCGCCGGCGGTGAGGATCAGGTCGAGCTTCATGGGGCTGCTCCTTGGGGCTTGCGGGCGGTCGGCGCGGCGGTGCGGGGCTGGGCCCTCAGCCCGCGATCTCGTCGGGGGCGGGCGGCATGACCTCGCTGCTGATGAGCACGTGGATCAGGGCCGGCGCGTCCGCCGCGAGGGCGCGGTCGAGGGCGGGCGCGAACGCCTCGGTGGTCTCGACGCGTTCGCCGTGGCCGCCGAAGGACTCCATCCAGGCCTTGAAGTCGGGGTTCGCCATGCGGGTGCCGGAGGGGCGGCCCGGGTAGTGCTTCTCCTGGTGCTGCACGATCGTGCCGTAGATGCCGTTGTCGACCACGATCACGAGCGGCTTGCCGCCGTGGGCGACCGCCGTGGCGATCTCCTGCCCGTTCATGAGGAAGTCGCCGTCGCCGCACACGGCGACCGCGCGACGGTCGGGGAACGCCAGCGACGCGGCGACCGCGCCCGGCACCGCGAGCCCCATCGCGCCGTTGCGGGCGCCCACGAGGCTGGCGGGCGAGAGGTGCCGCACGAAGCGGTGGGCCCAGATCGTCGCGTTGCCGGCGCCGAAGGTGAGGATCGCCTCGCCGTTCAGCCGATCGTCGAGCTCTCCGAAGGCGATGCCGAGGTCGACCCCCGCATCGGCGAGCGCGCCGGGCACGGAGGCGTCGGCGCGGTGCTCGGCGAAGCGGGCCTGCGCGGCGACGCGGCCCTCGAGCCAGGCGCCGTCGCGCGCGCCGCGCGCCGTCGCCGCGTCGGTCGCCGCGAGCGCGCTCACGAAGGCGGCGGGGGTCGAGACGATCTGCTGGTCGATGCGGCCGGCGTGGGCCGTGCCCTCGGGGTCGGCCGTGATCAGCACGGTCTGCGCCTCGAAGCCGAGCGTGTAGCCGTCGCTGAGCACGTCGGTGCGGGCGCAGCCCACGAAGACGAGCAGGTCGGCCTGCGCATAGCCCTGCGCGACGGCGTCGGCGCGACCGTACCCGAGCCACCCCGCCCAGGCGCCGCTGTCGTGCGGCACCGCGTCGTAGGCGCGCCAGTCGGCGAAGACCGGCACGCCCGCCGCCTCGGCGAAGGCCGCGAGCTCGGCGCCGCAGCCGGACTGCCAGCCGTCGCCGCCGACCACGAACGCGGGGCGCTCGGCGCGGGCGAGGCGCTCGGCGAGCGCCCGCATCTCCGAGCCCGCCGGAGCGAGCTCGGGGGCCGCGGTCGGCCCCGTCACGGGGGCGTCGGTGAGCTCGACGAGCAGATCCTCGGGCAGCCCGACGACCACGGGTCCCGGGCGACCGGATGCGGCGATCCGCATCGCCTCGTCGACGAGCTCGCCCGCGCGCGCCGGATCGTCGATCGTCATCACCCGCTTGGCGGTCGATCCGAACCAGCCCGAGAGGCTGAACTCCTGGAACGACTCCCGCTCGCGGTCGGCCACCGGGATCAGGCCCACGAACAGCACGAGGGCCGTCGCATCCTGCCAGGCGGTGTGGACCGCGATCATCGCGTTCGCGGCGCCAGGGCCGCGGGTGACCATCGCGACGCCCGGCCGCCCCGTGAGCCGCCCCTCGGACAGCGCCATGAAGCCGGCGCCCCCCTCGTGGCGGCACACGACGGTCTCGATCGAGGAGTCGTGCAGGCCGTCGAGCACATCGAGGTAGCTCTCGCCCGGAACGGCGTAGACGCGCTCCACGCCGTGCAACTCGAGCGTGCGCACGATCAGGTGTCCGGCTGACTGCGACATGGGTTCGATCCTCTCGGGAGACTGCTGGGAGACGGGTGTCAGGGTTCGGAGCGCGGTGTCAGTGCTTGAAGCCGGGCAGCTTCACGCTGAGACCCGGCGCGATGGCGCCGGCGACCGCGGTGAACAGCGACAGGAAGGCGAGCATCGCGGCGGCGGGCCACCAGTGGTCGCCCACGGCGGCCACGAAGCCGGTGGCGAGCAGCGGGATGAAGCCCGAGAGCATGCCCGCCGTGTTCTGGGCGAGGCCGACGCCGGTGTAGCGGGTCTTCGCGGGGAAGAGGCCGGTGAGCACGGTGCCCGAGGCGGCGTAGGGCAGCGAGAGCGCAGACACCGCGAGGGTCATCGCGATCACCACGAGCACGGGGTTGCCCGACGAAAGCAGCAGGAAGGCGGGCACCGCGACGACGGCCGACAGCACGCCGCCCCACAGGATCACGCGGCTCGCGCCGTACTTGGCGCCCAGGTTGCCGCCCCAGATCAGCACGAAGATCTCGACCGCGGCCGCGACCATCGAGCCGAGCAGCATCAGCGACGAGTCGTAGCCGAGCACGTTCACGCCGTACCAGACGCAGAACGCGGTCACGAGGTAGAAGCCGCCGACGCCGAGCAGGGCCGCGGCCATGCCGACGATGATCTGCTTCCAGCTGTCTCGGAAGGTGGTGAGCACGGGGCTCTTGACGACCTCGCCCGACTCCTCGAGCTGGCGGAAGACCGGCGACTCCTCGAGCTTCGAGCGGATGTAGACGGCGACGAGCAGCAGGGGGAGCGCGATGAGGAACGGGATGCGCCAGCCCCACGCGTCGAAGTTCTGCTGCGAGAACACCAGCGTCATGATGAAGAAGCCGCCGGACGAGAGGATGGTGCCGATCGGCGAGCCGATCTGGGGGATCGCAGCGTAGCGGGCGCGCAGGTGCAGCGGCGCGTTCTCGACCACGATGGTCATGGCGCCCGACCACTCGCCGCCCACGAAGAGGCCCTGCAGCACGCGCAGCAGCACGAGCAGGATCGGGGCGGCGATGCCGATGGCCGCGTAGGTCGGCAGCATGCCGATGAGGCCGGTCACGAGGCCGATGCCCACGATCGTGATCATCAGCACCTTGCGGCGGCCGATGCGGTCGCCCATGCGTCCGAAGATGATGCCGCCGATCGGGCGGGCGGCGAGGCCGACGCCGAAGGTGGCGAACGAGGCGAGGGCCGCGGCCGTCGCGTTCTCGCTCGTGAAGTACTGGACGTTGAAGACCAGCGCGGCTGCGGCGCTGAACAGGAAGAAGTCGTACCACTCGAGCGCGGTGCCGATCAGGGCACCGAGGGCGACCTTGTTGGCGTCCTTGATGCTCAGTTCCTGCGTGGCGTCGTACTCGATCGCCGACGTGTTGGTTGTCTCGCTCATGCTCTCTCTCCGTCGAGGATGCGGGATCCGGTGCGGGCGTGCCGTCGCGGTCGCGGCGGCCACGCCCTCTAGAATCTCAGGCGTTTCGCACTGTTGCGGGCACGTATCGCCCCCGGATCGCGGCCGCAGATTGTGCATGTGCACATACACTGGGGCTATGGTTCCGAATCCCGCCCACCCGCTGAGCGACACGCCCGCGCCCGGCGACGCCGAGCGCTGGTTCGAGCTGCTCGACCGGCTCGACGCCGACGAGCTCACCGAGACGTTCCTCGCGCTCGTCGTCGCGGTGCCGGCCTACGACCCGGCACCCATCCCCGCCTCCGAGGTGCGCCGCACGGCCCGCCTCTCGTTCCTCACGCTCATCGACGGCCTGCGCTCCGGAGGGTTCGACCACGCCATCACGATCGCCACCGACGTGGGCGTCTCGCGCGCCCGCGCCGGCATCCCCCTCCCCTCGCTCATGACCGCCATCCGGCACGACTTCACCGTGCTCTGGGAGGCGCTCACGCGCGTCGCGGAGGCCGACGACGCCGAGCTCATCGTGCGCCACACCGGCATCGTGCTGCGCACCGTCGACGAGTACGTCGGGCAGACGCAGCGGGCGTACGTCGCCGAGCGCGAGCGCATGCGCGAGGAGCAGGCCTCCGTGCGGCAGGGCCTCATCGCGTCGCTCTTCCAGGAACCGATCCCCTCCGGCACCCAGTTGCAGCGCGTCGCCGACGAGCTCGGCCTTCCCGCCGACGCACCGCTCGTCGTGCTCGCCGCGGTCGAGGACGACATCGCCCCGCTGCGCGTCGCGGTCTCAGAACTCGAGCGGGCCGGGGCGCGCGTGTTCACCCACCACCTCGGCGACACGCTCGTGGCGTTCACCCGGCAGCTCGAACTGCCCGGATCGCGCATCGAGGAGCTCGGACGCCGGCTGCTCGACCTGCGCATCGGCGCGACGGTCTCGAACTCGGGGCTCCCGGCGCTCAGCGGCGCCGCGAGCACGGCCCGCGAGCTGGCGCGGGTGTTCGCCCCGGGCGAGGACGGGGCGATGACCTGGAGCCGCGGCTGGGCTCGGCTCGCCGCGCGCAGCCTGCTCGCCGCCGGGCGCCCCGTGCTCTCGGACGTGCAGGCCGCGCTCGCGGGCTGCGGCGAGACCGAGCGCGCCCGCCTCGAGGAGGCCGCCCGCAGCTACCTGCGCACCGGCAGCATCGGCGACTCGGCGGCCGAACTGTTCTGCCACCGCAACACCCTCGCGAACCGGTTGCGGCGCTTCGCCGAGCTCACGGGCGTCGATCCGACGGTGCCCGAGCAGGCCGCGCGCCTCGTCGTCGGCTGGGCGTGAGAGCGAGGGGCATGTGCCCTCCGCCGAGGGGCGGGTTCCGCAGGCCTCCCTGCGGCAGAACCAGCGAGATCCGCCCCTCGGCGCCTAGGCGACCCCGAGACGCGCCCTAGCCGATCCTCTCGCTCACGATGCTGCGCAGCGCCGCCATCGACAGCTCGATCGAGGTGAGATCGATGCGCTCGTCGTTGCCGTGCACGCCCTCGCGGTAGCGCTCGTAACTCCAGCCAGGTGCGAGCAGGCCGAAGCCGTAGGCGGGGATCCCGAGCTCGCGCAGCACGCGCGCGTCCGAACCGCCCGCCGCCATGATCGGCACCGTCGGCGCGTCGGCGACCTCCGCGATCGCACGCTTGATGGCCGCGAACAGCGGCGTGTCGGAGCGGGATCCCGTGGCGGCCCAGCCGCGCAGGCGGCGGATCTCCACCTCGTCGGCGAGCGGGCCGAGCACGGCGGCGATCAGCTCGTCGACCTCCTCGTCGCTCGTGCCGGGCAGCGTGCGGATGTCGAGATCGATCGAGGCCGAACCGGGGATGACGTTGTGGGCGGCGCCGGCCCGCACCACGGTCGGCGAGATCGTGATCCGCGACACCGCGTGCGCGTATCCGGCGATGCCGCCGAGCTGCGGCAGCGCCGCGTCGAGGCGCACCGGATCGCGCAGCCGCTCGGCGAGCTCGGAGTCGTCGATGCGGGCGTCGACGAAGGCGTTCCACAGCTCGCCGAGCTGCGCCGCGGGCATCACCGCCTCGAGTCGCTGCAGCACCTCGCCCATGCGGTAGGCGGCGCTCGTCGCGCCGAACGGGATCGACGCGTGGCCGGGCTTGCCGCGCACCACGAGGCGGCGGCCGGCGGAGCCCTTCTCGGCGACCTCGATCGCGACGTGGCGCCCCATGCGCATGCCGCCGGACTCCGAGAGCGCCTCGGTGACGCGCACCGCCTCCGGGTGCTCGCGCACGAGCCAGTGCATGCCGAGGTCGCTGCCCGCCTCCTCGTCGGCGACGGCGAGCAGCACCAGGTCGCCGCGCGGCGGCCGCGGCGCGAGCGCGACCTCGCGCAGCACGCAGGCGAACGCGGCGGTCAGGTAGAGCATGTCGACGGCGCCGCGCCCCCACACCTCGCCGTCGATGAGCTCACCACCGAACGGGTTGCGGGTCCAGCCGTCGGGGTCGACGGGCACCACGTCGAGGTGGCCGAGCAGGCCGAGGGCGGGGGCGTCGGGATCGGTGCCCCGCACGCGTGCGACGAGGGAGGCCCGGCCCGGCGCCGACTCGAGCACCTGGGTCTCGATGCGGCCCAGGGCGATCGCGTCGGCGAGGAAGCGCTGCAGCACCCGCACGTTGCGGATCTCCTGCCCCGACGAGGGCGTGCCGTCGTTGACGCACCCCTCGCGGATGAGCTCGCGCAGCAGTTCGATCGCCTCGCCGGCTCCGCCGGATCCGTCGATCCGCTCCTCCGTCACCCTCGCACCTCCAGTCGCGCCGGGGTTCGGGCCCCGACCCCTCCAGCCTAGGGCGTGTCCCGCGCATCCTCGCCTCCTGCGCACGCCCGTTCGGGGCGCCTCGGGCTCAGGCGACGGGGCGCGCGGCGGCCTGCCGCATCTCGACGGCGTCGAGGATCGCCGAGATGCCGGCGCGGTAGACGGTCATGCCGTCCATCGCGAGCAGGGCGTCGCGGTGCTCGTTGACGAGCGGGTACTCGGTGAGGTTGATCGACCCGAAGGTGCTGATCCACGGCTCGGAGCCGTCGCGCGCGGCGGTGGGGTTGCGCAGCACGTCGTGGGCGAGGGCCGAGCTCTGCGAGAGCGCGAAGCCCGAGATCGCGGCGTAGGCGCGCAGCAGCTCCGCGTCGCGCAGACCGCTCTCGGCGAGCATCTCGAGCATGAACTCGACGGCCGAGGTGTCGCCCGGGCCGACGGGGTCGATGATCGCGCCCTCGGCGCCGATGGAGGGGTACTCGAGGGCGAGTTCGGCCGTGCGCATCAGGTGGGTCTCGAGGCGCTGCCGCCAGCTGCCCGAGCTCGCGCGCCCCGCGTCGGTGGCCCAGCCGGTGATGCGGTCGAGCGCGGCGCGGGTGAGTTCGTCCTTGTTGCGGAAGTGCCGGTACATCGCCGTCGCATCGACCCCGAGCGCCTCGCCGAGGCGCTTGAAGGTGATCCGGGTGTGCGGCTCGTCGCGGGCCAGCCCCAGCATCGCGTCGACGATCATGCGCCGATCCAGCCGCACGCGGCGCGCGCCAGCCGTCTGCTCCGTCGCAGCCTCCACCATCTCGACTCCCGTCGTTCGGATTCCTCACACCAGTGTAGGCGTCGGAAACACCCCCGTCATCGTTCTGTCAACGTTCATGTCAATCTAATTGACATTGCCGGCCTATGCTCCTACTGTTGCAGCACGGATCGATGACGATACCCCAGGAGGCACCGGTGACCCACACCCCGCAAGCAGACGTCGTGTTCGAGAACGGCTGGATCTACACCGGCACGGAGGCCCGCCCCCGGCGCGGCGCACTCGCGATCGCCGACGGCCGCATCCTCAGCACCGACCCCGACGAGGTCGCCCGCCTCGCCGAAACCGCCGCCGAGCGCATCGACCTCGCGGGCCGCCTGCTCATCCCCGGCTTCCAGGACGCGCACGTGCACCCCGTCAGCGCCGGCATCGAGCTCCTGAGCTGCAACCTCACCGAGTGCGACACCGCCGACGACGCGCTCGCCACCATCGCCGCCTACGCCGAGGCCCACCCCGAGCTCGACTGGATCCTCGGCGCCGGCTGGTCGATGGACTCCTTCCCCGGCGGCACCCCCACCCGCCGGATGCTCGATGCCGTCGTGCCCGACCGACCCGTCTTCCTCGAGAACCGCGACCACCACGGCGCCTGGTTCAACACGCGCGCCGCCGAACTCGCGGGCATCGACGCGAACACCCCCGACCCGGCCGACGGCCGCTTCGAGCGCGAGACCGACGGCACCCCGGCCGGCACCGCCCACGAGGGCGCGATGGGCCTCTTCGACCGCGTGCGCCCCCGCGCCACCCAGCAGAAGGCCTACGCCGGCCTGCTCGCCGCGCAGGAGCACCTCGTGTCGTTCGGCATCACCGCCTGGCAGGACGCCGCCGTCGGCGAGTTCATGGGCAGCCCCGACACCGTGCCCGTCTACCGGCGCGCCGCGGCCGACGGCACCCTCAAGGTGCGGGTGCGCGGCGCGCAGTGGTGGAACCGCGAAGACGGCGACGCCCAGCTCGAACCGATCCTGGCCCGCCGCGACGAGGCCGCCGCCGAGTGCGACCCCGACCGCCTCTCGCTCGGCTCGGTCAAGGTGATGGTCGACGGCGTCGCCGAGAACTTCACCGCGGCCATGCACGACTGCTACCTCGACCACCACGGGCGCGCCACCGACAACCGCGGCATCTCGTTCTTCGACGCGCGGCAGATGGCCGACTTCGTCACCGCGCTCGATCGCGAGGGCGTGCAGGTGCACTTCCACGCGCTCGGCGACCGCGCCGTCACCGACGCGCTCGACGCGCTCGACCAGGCCCTCTCAACCAACGGCCCCACCGACAACCGCCACCACCTCGCGCACCTGCAGGTCGTGCGCTCCGAGGACGTCGCCCGCTTCGCCCCGCTCGGCGCCACCGCCAACATGCAGGCGCTGTGGGCGTGCCACGAGGACCAGCTCGACGAGCTCACGCTCCCCTTCCTCGCCGGCGACGCCGAGGCGCACCACTACCCCTTCGGCGAACTCGCCGCGACCGGGGCCGCGCTCGCAGCGGGCAGCGACTGGCCCGTGTCGAGCCCCGACCCGATCGCGGCCATCCACGTCGCCGTGAACCGGGTCGCGCCGGGCGCGCAGCGCCCGCCCCTCGGCCCGGAGCACCAGAAGCTCGCCCTCGCGCAGGCCCTCGACGCCTACACGCAGGGCACCGCCCGCATCAACCATCTCGATCACGCGACCGGCCGACTCGTGCCCGGCTACTACGCCGACCTCGCCATCGTCGACCGCAACCTCTTCGAACTGCCCGCGGAGCAGATCGGCGGCGCCGTCGTCGACGAGACCTGGATCGGCGGCGAGCGCGTCTACTCGCGCGCCGAGGGCTCGGATCCGATCGCGGCGGCGCAGCGCGCCCCGCAGCTCGACGCGACGGGCGCAGAGGCGTGACGGGCCGGATCCCCGGGGCCGGCGGCGCACCCGCACCCGACCGCACTCACGCGACAGGCCGCCGCGCGCGATCCCGAACCGCCCGGCTGCTCGCGGCCGCGGGCGTCGGCGCCCTCGCCATCGGCGCACTCGCGGGCTGCGGCCAGAGCGCCGTCGGCCGCGACGCCGGCACCTTCGAGCTGACCGCCCATACGCCCCAGCCCGCGGGCGACATCGACTCCTTCACCTGGGCGCTCGCCACCGAGCCGTACTCCCTCGACCCCGCCTACGCCTTCGACTACGCCGACAACACGGTGCTCTCGAACATGTGCGAGTCGCTGCTGCGCTGGAACTCCGACCTGTCGCAGTCGCCCGGCCTCGCCACCGCGGTCGACCACCCCGACCCGCTGAGCTGGGTCTACACGATCCGCGAGGGCGTGCGGTTCCACGACGGCACCCCGATGACCCCGAACGACGTGGTCGTGTCGCTGAGCCGGCACCTCGACCCCGAGGTCGCCTCGTTCTGGTACGACAGCTTCAAGAACGTCGACACGATCGAGCAGACCGGCGAGCACGAGGTGACCGTGCGCACCGTCGTGCCCGACTCTCAGTTCAACCAGCTCATGTCGGCCGCCCCCGGCGTGATCCAGTCGGCGCAGAGCACCGAGCAGGCCGGCGCCGACTACGGCAACCAGTCCACCGGCGTGAACTGCTCCGGCCCCTTCTCGTTCGGCGAGTGGCGGGCCGGCGAGTCGATCACCCTCGAGCGATTCGACGACTACTGGGATCCCGACCTTCGGGCGAAGGCCGAGCAGATGACCTTCGTCGTGCTGAACGACCCCAACGCACGCGTCAACGCCCTGCAGACCGGCGAGATCGACGGCGCGTGGACGATCCCGAGCAATGCGATCGACGTGCTGCGCGCGAGCGACACCGGCTCCGTCTACTTCGGCACCAACGCGACCGTGCAGAGCCTCATCGTCTCCGACATGGAGGGCCCGCTCGGCGACGCTCGCGTGCGTCAGGCCCTCACCATGTCCATCGACCGGGAGGCGCTGGTGCGCGCGGCCGTGCAGGGCTACGGCAGCCCGAGCGACGCCCTCACGTCGGAGTCGGTGTGGATCAACGGCGATCCCGACGCCGTGCGCGAGGCCTTCGACGACCTGCCCGACCACGACTACGACCTCGAAGCCGCCCGCGAACTCGTGAGGGAGGCCGGAGCCGAGGGCGCGAAGATCACCTACGTCACCGCCTCGCTCGACTCGTCGTTCGACGTGATCTCGCAGGCCGTCGCGTCGGCGGGCCGCGAGATCGGTCTCGACATCGAGATCGAGACACGCACCCCGAACGCCTACACGCTGCTGTTCTCCGACCCCACCGCCATCGAGGGCGTCGACCTGTTCGCCACTACCTGGTACCTGTCGAGCACCGACCCCCTCGAGATGTACGCGGTGATCCGCACGGGCGAGTTCTCCAACTACGGGCAGTGGTCGAACCCCGAGTTCGACGACGTCGTGAACCGGGCGCTGCAGACCGACGACGCGGGCGAGCGCTCGTTCCTCTCGGCCGAAGCGCAGCGCATCGCCAGCGAGGAACTGCCCTGGATCCCGCTGATCGACCTGCCCACCACCCTGTGGATGGGTGATCGGATCACGGGCGTCGACCCGTCCATCTCCTACATGTACTACCCCTGGGCCGCGACGATCGGAAGGGCCGAGCGATGACCGATACCGCAATGGGGGCCGCGCAGACGCGGGCCGTGCGCCTGCAGGAGAGCGAGGGCCGCGGGCCCGGCCGAGGCGCGCGCACCGCGCGCTTCATCGCCGGCCGCATCGTCGGCCTCATGGCGACGCTGTTCGCCGCCTCGCTCGTGGTGTTCTTCTCGCGCTTCGTCGTGCCGGGAGACCCCGCGCGCTTCCTGCTGCGCGGCCGCAGCCCGAGCCCCGAGGCCATCGCCGAGGTGACCCGCCAGTACGGGCTCGACAAGTCGCCCGTCGAGCAGTACCTCAGCTGGATCGGCGGCGTGCTGCGCGGCGACTTCGGCCGCTCGCTGCAGTACCGCGACGACGTGTCGAACGTGCTGCTGCAGCGCCTGCCCGTCACGCTCGAGCTCGTGGCCATGGCCGCGATCCTCATCACCGTGCTGGGCCTCGCGGCCGGCATCTTCGCGAGCCTGAGGCGCGGCCGGTTCGCGGATCGCGCGATCCTCATCACCTCCACCGCGCTCGGCGCGGTGCCGTCGTTCGTGATCGCGATCCTGCTCATCGCCGTCTTCTCCGTGCAGCTCGGCTGGTTCCCCTCGTTCGGCAGCGGCGACGAGGGGCTCGACCGCTTCGTGCACCTCGTGCTGCCGGCCCTCGCGCTCGGCCTCGCCTTCGTGGCGCTCGTCGCACGCGTCACCCGATCCTCGATGAACGAGCAGTTCGTGCGCGAGCACGTCGAGGTGGCCACGAGCCGCGGCCTCACGAAGTCGTCGGTCGTGCTGCGGCACGTGCTGCGCAACGCGATCAGCCCGATCCTGCTCGTGAGCGGCGTACTCGTCGCCGGCCTGCTCGTCTCGAGCGCGATCGTCGAGCAGACCTTCGGCCTCGCCGGCATCGGCTCGCTGCTCGTGCAGTCGGTCGACCGCCTCGACTTCCCCGTCGTGCAGGCGATCGTGCTCGTGGTGGTCGTGGCCTTCGTGACCGTCAACACCGTCGTCGACCTCATCCAACCGCTGATCGATCCGCGCATCGCCGCGGGAACGGAGACCCGATGAGCACCGCAGCCAGCCCCTCGCGCCGCGCAGCGGCCCCGACTCCGTCCGCGCAGCCCGAGGGCACCCGCGCCCTCGCCCTGCCCGTGAAGCCGAAGCGCCGCGGCCTCTTCAGCACCACCGGCCGCATCGCCGTCGTGTTCGTCGCGGCCGTGGTGCTCGCCGCGGCCCTCGCGCCGGTCATCGCACCCTACGATCCCGACCACGTCGACCTGCAGAACGTGCTCGCCGGGCCCGGCTGGGCGCACTGGCTCGGCACCGACGCGCTCGGCCGCGACCTGCTCACCCGGCTCATGTTCGGGGCGCGCACCTCGCTCATCGGCCCCCTCATCGTGGTGGTCGGCTCGACCGCGCTGGGTCTCGTGCTCGGCCTCGTCGCCGCCTGGCGCGGCGGCTGGGTCGACGCCGTGCTCTCGCGGGTCTTCGACTTCCTGTTCTCGTTCCCCGCAATGCTGCTCGCCATGCTCGGCGTCGCCCTCTTCGGCAAGGGGCTGTTCGCCCCCGTGCTCGCCATGACGATCGCCTACATCCCCTACGTGGCGCGGCTCACCCGCGGCCTCATCATCACCGAGCGCTCCCGCCCCTACGTGCAGGCCTACCGCGTGCTCGGCTTCCGCAGCTCGTGGATCGCGTTCACCCGCGTGCTGCCGAACGTCGTGCCCACCGTCGGCGCGCAGTCCACCCTCAACTTCGGCTACGTGCTCGCCGACCTCGCCGCGCTGTCGTTCATCGGCCTCGGCGTGCAGGCGCCCACCGCCGACTGGGGCTCCATGATCAACGAGAGCCGCGGCGCGCTCATGAGCGGGGCCCTGCTGCCCACGTTCGTGCCCGCCGCCGTGGTGGTGCTCGTGGTCGTCGCCATCAACGTGATCGGCGAAGAACTGTCCGACCGAATCGGAGGCAACTTCTCATGACCGCTGCACCTCGCACTCACGCGCACGCCGCCGGCCGGGCCGGCGGTCCGCTGCTGCGGATCGACGACCTCACGCTGCGCGTACCCAGCCGCGGCCCCCTGCTGCACGGCGTCTCCCTGTCGGTCGGCGCCGGCGAGTCGGTCGCCCTCGTCGGCGAGTCCGGATCGGGCAAGTCGCTCACCACCCGGGCCGCACTCGGCCTGTTCCCCGAGCAGGCCGCACTCACCGGCTCGGTGCGCGTCGCCGGCGTCGACACCGTCACCGACTCCCCCGCCGAACTGCGCGCGATCCGCCGCACCCGCGCGTCGATGATCTTCCAGGATCCGCGCTCGGGCATCAACCCCGTGCGCACCCTCGGCGACTTCCTCACCGAGACCCTCGTGCGCTGGCACGGCCTCAGCCGCGCCGACGCCGCCGCCAGGGCGGTCGCCCAGCTCGAACAGGTCGGGCTGCCCCGCGCTTCTGCCTTGCTGGAGCAGTACCCGCACCAGCTGTCGGGCGGCATGCTGCAGCGCGTGATGATCGCGGCCGCGCTGCTCGACGAGCCCGAGCTGCTGCTCTGCGACGAGCCCACCACCGCGCTCGACGTCACCACGCAGGCCGGCATCGTCGAGCTGCTGCGCGAGCAGCAGCAGGCGCGCGGCATGGGAATGCTCTTCATCACCCACGACCTCGGCCTCGCCGCCTCGCTCTGCGAGCGGGTCGTCGTGCTGCGCGGCGGGCTCGTCGTCGAGGAGGGCGCCACCGAGCGCGTGTTCCGCGCCCCGCGCGAGCAGTACACGCGCGAGCTGCTGGCCGCGACGCCGCGCATCGAGCTCGACCGGTTCGGGGCGGCGGGCGCGCCGGATACGCAGGCCGCCACCGCGCCCGGCGCGCCCGCGCCTGACGCGCCTGAGCCCGGCGCGCCGAAGCCCGGGGCGCCCGAGCCTGCGCGGCCCGCGGCCGCGATCCGCGCCGAGAACATCTCGAAGCGCTACCGGGTGCCGGGGCGCGACGACGTGCAGGCGCTGTCGGGGGTCGGCTTCGAGCTGGCGAGGGGCGGATCGCTCGGCATCGTCGGCGAGTCGGGATCGGGCAAGTCGACGCTCGCCCGCATCATCGTGGGCCTCGAGGAGCCGAGCTCGGGCACGCTGACCGTCGACGGCGCCGAGCGGCCGCAGCGGGCGCTGAACGCGGCGGAGCGGCGGGCCCTGGCCGCCCACACGCAGATGGTCTTCCAGGACCCGTATCTCTCGCTCGACCCGCGCATAGCGGTGGGGCGCGCGGTGGCCGACGTGGTGCGGCTGCACCGCGGCGCCTCGCGGTCCGACGCGGAGCGCGAGGCCGCCGCACTGCTCGAGCGGGTCGGGATCCGCCCCGAGCATTCGGCCGCTCGCCCTCGCGGGCTGTCGGGCGGTCAGCGGCAGCGCGTCGCGCTCGCGAAGGCGCTCGCCGCGCAGCCGAGCATGCTCGTGCTCGACGAGGCGACGAGCGCGCTCGACGTGTCGGTGCAGGCGCAGGTGCTCGAGCTCGTCGAGGAGGTGCGCGAGCAGTTCGGCCTCACGATCGTGTTCGTGAGCCACGACCTCGCCGTGGTCTCGCGCGTGTGCGAGGAGACGCTGGTGATGCAGCGCGGGCGGGTCGTGGAGCATGGCCGCACGTCGCAGATCCTCGGCGGTCCCCGCGAGGAGTACACGCGCCGCCTGCTCGACTCGCGGCCCGAGCCGCTGTGGGAGCAGGCGGCGTAGCGGGAGCGGCACGGCGGGGCCGGTTGCTGGAATCCGCCCGACTTCCTCTCATCTCCCCGCTCCGATTCGAGGGGTTTCATCAGAGGAAGTCGGGCCGATTCCGTCAGCTCTTCGGGATCGGGGGCCCCATCCAGAGCAGCAGCGAGAACACCGCCGTCACACCGGCGACGAGGATCGCGAGCGCCCACCAGGGGTGCCGCAGCACCCACGCCTGCACCCGCTCGACGAGGGTGCGGGGCGGCTCGCCGCCCGCCCCGAGGCGCCAGCTGCGCCCGAGCTCGCCTCGACGGTCCAGGACGAGCTCGAAGGGCAGCGTCGCGAACGGCACCACCGCGCTGGCGAGGCCGAGCAGGCCCGTGCCGAACGACCACCGGTCGTTCACCCACACGAACACGGTGATGACGCAGTAGGAGAGGAACACGAAGCCGTGCACCCCGCCCGCCGGGGAGACGAAGGCGTCGGAGACGCCCGTGCCGCGCAGCACGAGCGCGGTGATCAGACCCGCCCAGGTGACGAGTTCTGCGAACGCGAAGGTGCGGAAGAGCAGGCGGGGCGACATACCTCCCAAGCTATCGATCACCGCCTGGGAGAGCGGCGAACGGGTTGAGCACTCGGCGACCTGCCGCGAGGGGACCGGGCCGCGTCGGCGGTGAACCCCCTCAGCCCGCGTCGGCGCCGTCCGTCCCGGGATCCGCGGACGCCGTCCCCGTGTCGACCCGTCGCGGATCGGTCGCCGACCCCGCCGCCGCGTCGGCCTTTCGCGCGATGCTCTGGAGCAGCAGGTCCAGGCCCAGTTCGAAGACCGACGGGTCGTCGATGGCGGGAATGTGCGGAGCCAGCTCGAAGATCGTCGGGTACTTCCTCGGCGAGACGTGGTGGTAGTCCTCCCTCCAGGCTGCTTTATCGGCCTCGCGCGTCGCCTCGGGCAGCGACATGAACGCCGCCTCCTCGTACGCGAACGCCAGCACCCACTCGGAGATCACCCGGTAGAGCACCGCCGCGTCCTCGTCGCTGAATCCAGCGCGCCGAAGAGTGGAGAGGAAGTTCTCGACTCCCTGGAACTCGTACTGGCTTCGGGAGGTTCGCGCCATGACGAAGGAACCCACTCGGGGCGAGTTGTAGTGCGCCGCGCGCAGACGGAGGCAGAGGTCGCGCAGCGAGACCAACCAATCGGGATCGGGCGTGAACGTCTTCATCGCGTCTTCGTTGAGACGATCCACGAGCGCGAGGGTCAGCTCGTTCTTGTCGCGGAAGTGCCGGTATATCGCCGAGGGGTGCACCCCCAGCTCGGCGCCGAGGCGGCGAAACGTGAGCGCATCGCCCCCCGATTCCTCGACGATCCTGATCGACGCGTCGACGATCCTCCGCCGGCTCAGTACGCCGCGCGTCTTCCCCCGTTTGGTTCCGTCCATAAGTCTCCTCGATGCCCCCCTGCGTTCATAAACCTATCCTGATGTGTTCTCGCGGGCTTCCGGTCGGCGGCGCGTCGAGCACCGGACCGCACTGGTCACGCTCCCGTCGCCGGGCTCCGCGTCCATCGCTCGGCGAGACTCGCGCCGGCCGCCTCCAGATAGTGCAGGGCGTGCGCGCGCGAGGTCCGCGCATCGCCCGCGAGATCCACGAGAGCCCGGCTGTCGGCGAAGTCAGCAGCGTCCTCTTCGATCAGCCCGGCGACCAGCATCACCGGCACATCGTGCCGGCGTGCGAGTTCGCGCACCCGCCACGGCACCTTCCCCCCGGCGCTCTGACGATCGAACTTCCCCTCGCCCGTGATGACGACATCGGCCGCCTCCAAAGCCCGCGGCACTCCGATCGTGTTCGCGACGGCTTCTGCCCCGCTCATCAGCGATGCGCCGAGCCAGGCCAGCGCGCTGCCAGCACCTCCCGCAGCTCCGTATCCGGCAGTCGCCGCGCTCAGACCGAGCCGAGAGGCGAAATGAGCCAATCCCGCATCCGCCGCGGCGATCTGCGCGGCCGACATGCCTTTCTGAGGGCCGAAGACGGCCGCGGCGCCGCAGTCCCCCACCAGCGGCGCGTCGACGTCGCTCCACACGCACATGCCGTCCGGAGGGAGAGTGATGAGTCCAGCCTCGTCCACGGAGGCGATCTCGGCGAGCCCGCGGTTGCCCAACGCGATCCGTTCGCCGCCCCGATCGAGCAATTCGACCCCGAGGGCGAGGAGTATTCCGGCGCCTCCGTCGGTCGAGCAGCTGCCCCCGAGCCCGACGTGCACCCGTCTCGCACCCGATTCGACGGCCGAACGAATCGCCTCACCCGTACCGAAACTGTGCGCGTCGAGGGGGTGGAACTCCGGAAGGCCCGTCGACTCGTCTCGGTCGAGCAGCAGCAGACCGCTGGCAGCGGCGAGTTCGACGACCGCTTCGCCGTTCGGCAGGGAGAGCCAGGAGGTGGTGTGACGCCGACCGAGGGGCCCGAGCACCTCCACCGGAACGTGCTCGGAGCCGGGCACCGCGGCGTGCACGGCGTCGAGGGTCCCCTCTCCGCCGTCGGCCATCGGACGCAGGTCGAACGTGTCCTCCGGGCGCACCGAGCGCCAGCCTCGTGCGAGCGCGAGCGCCGCGTCGGCGGCCGATGCCGACCCCTTGAACGAGTCGGGTGCGAGCAGGACGCGAGCCACGTCAGGCGGTTCTCACCGAGTGGCGCTGCGCATCGGCGAGCACCCGCTCCCGCACCGGCGCGCTGCGTTCGACGGTGGTCGTCTCCACGAGCGCGGCGAGCCGTGCGAGATGGTCTCCGCGAAGGTCGGCGTCGCCCTGTTCGACCAGCACCGGTCCGAGCTCCTCGAACAGTTCGGTGAGCTGCGCCACGGCCGCGCGATGTCGCGCCTCACCCTCGAAGAACACGGCTTGCCTGTCGTCTCGGCTTCGGCCGACCGGCTGCTGCGAGAGCGAGAAGAACCGTCGGTTCACTCGGTCGAAGACGGAGTCGGCGATCGGCGCGAATGCGGGGAAGGCGGCCTCGATCCTTCGCTGGAGACGCTCGGTCTCCCACCACAGGTCGGCGCCGGCGGCGTCGACCGGCTGCTCGAAGGTGCCGAAGTCATCGAGATCGACCCACACCTGGATGAGCCCGGCGTGTCTCGGAGCCGACGCGGAGACTCCGATGCGGCAGAGCTCGGGGGCCGCGTCGAGCTCGGCGATGATGGTGGCCGCCGTCTCGCTTCCCGCGGGATCCTGCGCGTACATGCAGATCGCCCCCTCAGACCGGGGGCCGGGCCGGAGCGCCTCGGCGGGGCCGTCGCCCAGGTCGCGCAGCACCTGGTGGATGTCCCGCAGCCGGAGCCCTCGCCCCGACCGCTCGAGTTCTTGCAGCAGATGCGAGCTGCGGTCGAAACGGCGGGCGCAGCCGTCGAGATCCGGCAGGTGCTCGTCCCCGTACGCACGCGCGAAATCGAACGGCGTCCCGGCGTCCGGGTCGAACCAGCCGCGCGCCACGGCTTCGTCGACCGCCCCGTCGGAGATCCTGGTGTAGTCCGATCCGATCGTGTACAGATTCGACATCGCGGCGACCCCGGTCACCCGTTTCGCGACCCAGTGACGCCCGGCGGTCTGCACGAGCCAGGCCGTCGACGGATCCGCGATCACGAAGCCGTTGTCGTAGCTCTCCAGGATCACCGTGTTGGTGGGGCCCGACTGCCCGTGCTCCTCCACCAGCGCGAGCAAGCACTCCAGAGCCTCGTCCGCGGTCGTGGACCGTTCGAGGGTGAGCCGCAGCAGATCCATGCCGAGCAGCCCCGCCTCGAGCCGCGGGGGCAGTTTCGACCAGAGCGCCTCGTTGCCCATCGCCACGCCGTGCTCGTTCACACCGTGCTCGAACCCCCACATCCACCAGGGCCGAGAGCCGACGACGCGGGCGGTGCGGGCGACCTGCGGTACCGAGACGAACGTGCAGTCGACGCTCGTTCCCGGAGCGTGCTCGGCACCGGGGACGAGCGTCAGATACTGCGCCTCGTTCGGGTGGCGATCGGAGTTCTTCCCGAAGAGCGTGCGTCCGGTCGCACTGGACTCGGCTGCGACCACAACGGTGTCGCAGGACCGGACTCGCGGCTTGGCAGGGATGATCACAGTGGGGTTCCTCAAGAGTTGGTCGTTGGGCGCGGGCCGTTCAGGCACGGGCGTCGAAGGGAAGCGAGTAGCGATCGCGGTCTCGCCACTCGGGCCCCGGGATCGATGCGCGCAGGTGCTGCGTGTAGGGATGGTTCGGATGATCGAGGATCTCGGCGGTGCTGCCGCGCTCGACGATCTCGCCGCGGTACATGACGACCGCGGTCTCGGTGATCTGCCGCACCACGCCGAGGTCGTGCGAGATGAAGAGGTACGCCACCCCGGTGGCCTCCCGGATGTCGGACAGCAGGTTCAGCACCTGCGCCTGCACGGAGACGTCGAGGGCGGCGACCGCCTCGTCGAGCACGACCAGACGAGGTTCCGGCGCAAGCGCACGCGCGATCGCGACGCGCTGGCGCTGGCCGCCCGACATGTCCTTCGGCCGCGCGTTCAGCAGACGTCCGCTGAGGCCCACCAGATCGAAGAGCTCGACCACACGTCGCTCCCGCGCGCCCGGGTCGCCGCCGCCGTGCAGCTTGAGCACGCTGCGGATCGACTCCGACACCGTCATGCGGGGGTCGAGGGAGCTGTACGGATCCTGGAACACCATCTGCGCGATGCGACCGAACGCGCGACGCTCCGCCGCGGGCGGGTGAGCGCTGCGCTCCGCGCCGAAGACCCTCACCGCGCCCGCGGTCTGCGCCTCCAGCCCCATGACGATCTTCGCCGTGGTCGTCTTGCCCGAACCGGACTCGCCGACGATGGCGAGCGAGCCGCCCTCCTCGAGGGTCAGGCTCACGTCGCGCACGGCGTGCACCTCGCCTCGGCGAGTGCGATAGGTCTTCTGCAGACCGATGATCTCGAGCGCGGGAGCGGCGCCCGAGGCCCCGTCCTGCGCGCCGTCCGTCTTCATCCGCGCGCTCATGCCTCGGCTCCCTCTGTCGCTTCATCGCCGAACCGCCACGTGACGGTCGGCAGGCGGTCGGCCCTCCGATCGACCGACGGCCGTGCAGCCGCCAGCTGGCGCGAATAGGGGTGGCTCGGGTTCGCCTCGAACGCCGCCTCCGACTGCGTCTCGAGGATCCTGCCCGAGTTCATCACGCTGATGGTGTCGCACGTCGCGGTCGCGAGTTCGAGATCGTGCGTGATCAGCAGCATCGCCATGCCCGTGCGCTCGCGCAGATCCTTGAGGATCGACATCACCTCCGCCTGCGTGGTGACGTCGAGCGCGGTGGTCGGCTCGTCGGCGAGGATCACCTTCGGCTGCGCGAGCACGACCGATGCGATCATGACGCGCTGCAGCATGCCCCCGGAGAACTCGTGCGGATACTGGTCGAGCTTCTCCTCGGGGGCGGCGAGGCCCACGTCGCCCAGGGCCGCGGCCGCACGTCGACGCGCCTCGGCGCGGCGCGCCCCGCCGTCGCGCAGGGTCTCGGTCAAGAACTCGCCGATCGTCCGCACCGGGTTGATGTGGGCCTTCGGGTCCTGGAAGATGATCGACACGTCCGAGCCGCGATACGCCCGCAGCTCGGCGGGTCGCATGGCGAGCACCTCGCGGCCCTCGAAGCGGACGAATCCGCTGGTCTTCGCCCCCTTCGGGAGGATCTGCAGGATGGCCTTCGTCGTCATCGACTTGCCCGAGCCCGACTCCCCGACCATCGCGAGCGCCTGCCCGTGATGCAACCGCAGGGACACGTCGTGCAGGATCCTCGTCGCGCCGAAATCGACGCAGAGATCAGCGCACTCAATCACCGGCGACATGACTCGCCTCCCATCTTTCACTGAGTCGATCGCTGAGCAGGGTCACGCAGACGACGAGAATCACGATCAGCGCGCCCGCGTACACGGATTCCTCGGGGTAGCCGCGCAGGATCGAGGCCTGCCCGTTCGCGATCATCTGCCCCCAGTCGGCGGTGGGCGGCTGCACCCCGAGCCCCAGGTAGGAGATCGCGGCGAGATCGACCACGGCCCAGCCGAACACGATGGCCGCCTGCGCGAACACCAGCGGCAGCACGTTCGGAAGGATGTTTCGCATCGTGATGAAGTAGCCGGAGAAGCCCTGGATCACACTGGCCTGCACGAAGGGCATCTGCCGCTGCTTGATCGCCGCTGAACGCACGACCCTCGCGATGTAGGGGACGTACGAGATCGACAGGGCGAGCGCGACCGAGAAGAGACCCGGACCGAGCAGCACCGTCGAGATCAGAGCGAGCAGCAGCGCCGGGAACGCGAAGACCATGTCGAGCGCTCGCGATATGAGCGCGTCGACGAACCCCCCTCGCCAGGCGGCGAAGACCGCGAGCGCCGTGCCCACGACCGTCGAGACGGCCACGACGAGCAGCGGCCCGAGCAGGGCGGTTCGAGCGCCCCAGAGCAGCCGGGACAGAAGGTCGCGCCCGTTCGCGTCGGTGCCGAGGGGGTGATCGAGGCTCGCCGGGAGCAGCGCTTCGGAGAGCGACACCCGGTTGGGGTCGTAGGGGGCGATGAGCGGCGCCAGCAACCCGGCTGCGAGCAGCAGCACGATGACGCCGAGGGTGATCGCGTCGGCCAGGGGCGGCTTGCGAAGCCACCGGGGGACCGGGATCCTCCGCACACGCGGATCCCGCACATCGGCGTGTTCGTTCGTCTGCACGGGAATGCTCACTGTCCGCTTCCGATCGTGATTCTGGGGTCGAGTACGAGATAGAACAGGTCGACGAGCAGGTTCATGAGCACGAACGCGACCACGAGTATCAGTGCGATGGCCTGCACCACCGGGTAGTCGCGCTGGAAGATCGACTGCACGAGCAGCGCCCCGACCCCGCTCAGCCCGAACGCGCTCTCCACGATGACGGTGCCCGCGATGAGGCCCGTGGCCGTGAGCCCGCCGACGGTCACGATGGGGATCGCGGCGTTGCGCAGAATGTGCCGGCGCACGACCCGGCCGCTCGCGACGCCGCGCGCCTGGGCCGTGAGCACGTGCTCCTTCGACGCCTCTTCGCGGATGCTGCTGCGGGTCACCCGCACGACGTAGGCCGTAGCGCTGAGGGCGAGCGCGATCGCCGGCAGCGTGAGGTGCCAGAGACGGTCGCCGAGATCCTCGCCGGACCCGAAGACCGGGAACCAGCCGAGCCCCACCGCGAACACCGCGATCAGCACGATCGCAGCGACGAACGACGGCACCGCGAGGCCCACAGCCGCCGAGGCGCTGATGACACGGTCCCAGAGGCGCGAACCGAGCCCGGAGATCAGGCCGAGCGCGATGCCGAAGACCATGATGAGCAGGGTGGCGTACAGCACGAGCACGCCGGTCACTTCGAGGCGGGGCCCGATGAGACCGAGGATGCTCTCCTTGAAGACGAAGGAGTTGCCGAAGTCTCCGCGCAGCACGCCGGAGATCCAGTGGAAGTACTGGATGATCACCGGATCATCCAGATGGTACTGCGCACGCACGCGCGCGATCGTCTCGGCGGTCACACCCGGCCCGCCGACGAGAGCGGCGATGGGACTGCCCGGCGCGTATTGCAGCGCGACGAAGACGATGAAGCTCGTCACGAACAGCGTCGCGACGAGCGCGCCGGCTCGCTTGATGATGAAGAGGAGCATCTGTGGTTCTCAATCCGAGGCAGGGCCTCGCACCGGATCGGTGGAGCGGCAGCAGTGGCGCCGCTCCACCGATCCGACCGGTCAGGGGGTGCCGACCTGCGCGCCCCAGGGCGAGTAGAGGTCGATGAACGACGCCGGCGCGCCCGTGACGCGATCGTTCATGTAGAGGGTGTTCGCGAGGTGCACGACGGGGATCCAGGGGACGTCCTCGACCAGCGTCGCCTGCGCCTTCACCACGAGCTCTGCGCGCTTGGTCTCATCGAGTTCGCTGAGCGCGGCCGTCAGATCGGCGTTCACGTCGGCGTTGGAGTAGCCGCTGAAGTTGTACGAAGAGGCGCCTTCGATGAACATCGAGTACACGTCGAGAGGCTCGGGGGTGTTCGCGTACCAGATCGTCATCCACGCATCCACACCGGCCTGCGTCTCGGGGTCGAAGAAGATCGTCTGGTAGCCGGTCGAGGGCATGGGCTTCAGCTCGAGCTTCAGGCCGATCTGCTCGGCCGCCGACTGGGCCTCGTTCGCCACCTGCACCATCGAGGTGTCGCCCGAGTTGTAGGCGAGCACGATGGTGTCGGTCGGCGATCCGGCTTCCGCGACGAGCGCCTTCGCCGCCTCGAGGTCGACCTCGGCCGGAGCGATCTCCGCGGCGGCCTCTTCGAAGACCTCGGGGGCGTACCCCCAAGCCGTCGACGAGACGAGCGTGTTCGCCGGCTCGGCAGCACCGGCGAAGACGTTCGAGGCAATCGCCTCGCGGTCGAGCGCGAGCGAGAGCGCCTTGCGGATCTTGGGATCCGCGAAGGCGCCTTCCCGGGCTCCCCCGATGATGTCGAAGGTGATCAGGCTCTCGCCGAGGTACAGGGTGCCCGACGGCGACGCCTGCAGCTGGGCGATGCTCGACGCCGGCACCTGGTACATGCCGTCGAGCTGGCCCGTCATCAGCGCATTGGTCTGCGTGGAGGGTTCGGGCAGGAAGCTGAACTCGATCCTGTCGCTGAGGGCGGCGCGCTCGGTGTTCCAGTAGTTCTCGTTCTTCGTCATGACGAGCGATGTGCCGGGAGTCCACGAATCGAACTGGAAGGGGCCGGTGCACATGACACCCGTGCTGGGCGCACCGAACTCGGCGCCGGCGTTCTCGGTGAAGGCCTGCTGGACGATGGCCGTGGCGGCGGTCGAGAGACCGGCCTCGAAGAGGACGTCGGGCTGTGCGAGCTTGACGGTGACCTCACGCTCGCCGGTGGCCTCCACCGACTGCACGTTGGTGTAGTTCTGGGAGAAGTAGGAGGCGACCTCGGGGTCGAGGTTGCGGTTGAGAGAGAACGCCACGTCTTCTGCGGTGAGCGGCGTGCCGTCCCAGAAGGTCACACCGTCGCGGATCGTGAACACGTAGGTGGTGTCGTCGGGCCGCTCGGTCTCCTCCGCGAGGCTCGGCGAGGACGAGAAATCGGGGTTCAGCACGTACAGGCTCTCGCACATGTTCGCGTCGGCCTGATTCTCGGCGTAGTTGAACGAGTGGGCCGGGTCGACCGTCGCGGGCTCGTAGTAGAACCCCCACGAGATCGTGCCGGCGTTGCCGGACGCTTCAGGGGTGGTCTGCGACCATTCCGCGCCGTCGTTCGACGCGGCCGGCTCGCCGCCGCGGGCTCCGGCGCACGCCGTCAGCGCAAGCGCCCCCGCCGTGACGATTGTGGAGAGCGCGAGGGCTCTCTTCCGTGTGACTCCCATTGTCTTCGGTTCTCCTTCTCCTCATTGAGTGGGGCTTGCACCACCTCTGATGCTTCGACCCGTAGGTAGTGAACCAGAAAGACAACACTAATGTCAACACGCGTTCACTTGAATGCGTCGAAACCCTGCAACTGCATCCCGTCGCTGGCGCGAAAAAGAGGCCCGGACCTGCGAAACATCGCGGGTCCGGGCCTCTCGGAAGCCCTGTGGGGCCGGCCTAGATCAGGGGCGTCAGAAGTCCCAGTCCTCGTCTTCGGTGGCGACGGCCTTGCCGATCACGTAGCTCGAGCCGGAGCCCGAGAAGAAGTCGTGGTTCTCGTCGGCGTTGGGCGACAGCGCCGAGAGGATGGCCGGGTTGACGTCGGTCATCTCCTTCGGGAACATCGGCTCGTAGCCGAGGTTCATGAGCGCCTTGTTCGCGTTGTAGTGCAGGAACTTCTTCACGTCTTCGGTGAGGCCCACCGGGTCGTAGAGATCCTGCGTGTACTTCACCTCGTTCTCGTAGAGGTCGTACAGCAGCGCGAACGTGTAGTCCTTGAGCTCCTGGCGGCGCTCCTCGGTCTCCTGCTCGAGGCCCTTCTGGAACTTGTAGCCGATGTAGTAGCCGTGCACGGCCTCATCGCGGATGATGAGGCGGATCAGGTCTGCCGTGTTGGTGAGCTTGGCGTGGCTCGACCAGTACATCGGCAGGTAGAAGCCCGAGTAGAAGAGGAACGACTCGAGCAGCGTCGAGGCGACCTTGCGCTTCAGCGGGTCGTCGCCCTCGTAGTAGTCGACGATGATCTGCGCCTTCTTCTGCAGGTTGGGGTTCTCGACCGACCAGCGGAACGCGTCGTCGATCTCCTGCGTGGAACACAGCGTCGAGAAGATCGACGAGTAGCTCTTCGCGTGCACCGACTCCATGAACGCGATGTTCGTGTAGACGGCCTCCTCGTGCGGCGTGATCGCATCCGGGATCAGCGACACCGCGCCGACCGTGCCCTGGATCGTGTCGAGCAGGGTGAGGCCGGTGAACACCCGCATGGTGAGCAGCTTCTCGGCGTCGGTGAGCGTCGCCCACGACTGCACGTCGTTCGAGAGCGGCACCTTCTCGGGCAGCCAGAAGTTGTTGACCAGGCGGTTCCAGACCTCGAGATCCTTGTCGTCCTCGATCCGGTTCCAGTTGATCGCCTGCACGGCGTGACCCAGCTTGAAGTTCATCGAATTTTCCTTATGCGTCATCCTGCGCGGATCGCAGGATCTCTTCTCACGTCGGGGTTGGATCCTGCGATTCGCGTCGCTCGCGCAGGATGGCAGATGCTCAGAGCATGCAGCTGACGCACTCGGACATGTCGGTGCCCTCGAGCGCGAGCTGGCGCAGACGGATGTAGTAGATCGTCTTGATGCCCTTGCGCCACGCGTAGATCTGCGCCCTGTTGATGTCCCGGGTGGTCGCCGTGTCCTTGAAGAACAGCGTGAGCGAGAGGCCCTGGTCGACGTGCTGCGTGGCCGCGGCGTAGGTGTCGATGATCTTCTCGGCGCCGATCTCGTAGGCGTCCTGGTAGTACTCCAGGTTCTCGTTCGTCATGAACGGCGCCGGGTAGTAGACACGACCCAGCTTGCCCTCCTTGCGGATCTCGATCTTCGAGGCGATCGGGTGGATCGACGAGGTCGAGTTGTTGATGTACGAGATCGAGCCGGTGGGCGGCACCGCCTGCAGGTTCTGGTTGTAGATGCCGTGCTGCATGACGCTGGCCTTGAGCTCGCGCCAGTCGTCCTGGGTGGGGATCTCGATGCCCGCGTTCGCGAACATCTCGCGCACCCGCTCGGTGGCCGGGACCCAGGGCTGCTCGGTGTACTTGTCGAAGAACTCGCCCGACGCGTACTTCGAATCCTCGAAGCCGCCGAAGGTGCGGCCCAGCTCGATCGAGATGCGGTTCGATGCGCTCAGCGCGTGGAAGAGCACCGTGTAGAAGTAGATGTTGGTGAAGTCGATGCCCTCTTCGGAGCCGTAGTGCACGTGCTCGCGGGCGAGGTAGCCGTGCAGATTCATCTGGCCGAGGCCGATGGCGTGCGACTGCTCGTTGCCGTCCTCGATGGAGCGCACCGAGGTGATGTGGCTCATGTCGCTCACCGCGGTCAGGGCGCGGATCGCGAGATCGACGGTGCCGCCCAGGTCGCCGCCGTCCATCGCCGCCGCGATGTTCATCGACCCGAGGTTGCAGGAGATGTCCTTGCCGATCTGGTCGTAGCTCAGATCCTCGTGGTAGGTGGTCGGGGTGTTGACCTGCAGGATCTCGGAGCACAGGTTCGACATGTTGATGCGGCCCTTGATCGGGTTGGCCCGGTTCACCGTGTCCTCGAACACGATGTAGGGGTAGCCCGACTCGAACTGCAGCTCGGCGATGGTCTGGAAGAAGTGGCGCGCGTTGATCTTGTACTTCTTGATGCGCGCGTCGTTGACCATCTCGTAGTACTTCTCGCTGATCGAGAGGTCGCCGAAGGGCACGCCGTAGACGCGCTCGACGTCGTAGGGCGAGAACAGGTACATGTCCTCGTTGTTCTTCGCGAGCTCGAAGGTGATGTCGGGCACCACGACGCCCAGCGAGAGGGTCTTGATGCGGATCTTCTCGTCGGCGTTCTCGCGCTTCGTGTCGAGGAAGCGCATGATGTCGGGGTGGTGCGCGTTCAGGTACACCGCGCCGGCGCCCTGGCGCGCGCCGAGCTGATTGGCGTAGCTGAAGCTGTCCTCGAGCAGCTTCATCACGGGGATGATGCCGGAGGACTGGTTCTCGATCTTCTTGATGGGAGCGCCCGACTCGCGGATGTTCGAGAGCAGCAGGGCGACGCCGCCGCCGCGCTTCGAGAGCTGCAGCGACGAGTTGATGCCGCGCGAGATCGACTCCATGTTGTCTTCGATGCGTAGCAGGAAGCAGGAGACGAGCTCGCCGCGCTGGGCCTTGCCCAGGTTGAGGAAGGTGGGGGTCGCGGGCTGGAAGCGCCCCGAGATGATCTCGCGCATGATGCCGCGCGCGAGCTCGTGGTCGCCCTGGGCGAGGCCGAGCGCGACCATCACCACGCGATCCTCGAAGCGCTCGAGGTAGCGCTTGCCGTCGAACGTCTTGAGGGCGTACGAGGTGAAGAACTTGAAGGCGCCGAGGAACGTCGGGAAGCGGAACTTCATCGCGAACGCCTCGTCGCGCAGCTGCTCGATGAAGTCGATCGGGTACTGCTCGATCAGCTCGCGCTCGTAGTAGTCGTTGTCGAGCAGGTAGCGGATGCGCTCCTCGAAGGAGTGGAAGAACACCGTGTTCTGATTGACATGCTGCAGGAAGTACTGGCGCGCGGCCTCGCGATCCTTGTCGAACTGGATCTTGCCGTCGGCGTCGTACAGGTTGAGCATCGCGTTCAGCGAGTGGAAATCCATGTCGCTGATCTTCGACGACTCGTGGCCGGCCTCCATCACTGCTGCTTCCAAAACTGTTCCAATCCTTCTTGGACGGCGGTGACGTCGTCCGGGGTTCCAAAGAGTTCGAATCGATAGAGGAAGGGCACGCGGCACTTCCGGGCGATGATGTCGCCCGCGATCCCGTAGGCCTCACCGAAGTTGGTGTTGCCGGCCGCCATCACGCCGCGCAACATCTTGCGGTTGCGCTCGTCGTTCAGAAAGCGGATCACCTGCTTGGGCACGGCCCGTGTCTCGGGGCCGCCGCCGTAGGTGGGGACGAGCAGCACGTAGGGCTCGTCGACCACGAGCGGCTCGTCGCGCGAGTGGAGGGGGATGCGCAGGGCGGGGCGATCGAGCTTCTGCACGAAGCGGTGCGTGTTGCCCGAGACGCTGGAGAAGTACACCAGGTCGGTCATGCTCTTCACCTCCGTGCGAACCCCCGAGAGCCGTGCGGCTCCCTCGCTCCTGAACCGCGGCGGCGGGCCGGGCCTCCGGGCCCCGCCCGCCGCCGCGGTTCGAAATGATGACAGTGCGGTCGAGCGATGCACGAGCTTTCCCCACCCGCTTGCGGCTCGACGCGAATCGCTTACGCGAGGCGGCTGGCCAGCTCCGAGATCTTGTCGGGGCGGAAGCCCGACCAGTGCTCGTCGTCGGTCACCACCACGGGAGCCTGCAGGTAGCCGAGCTCCTTCACCGTTTCCAGCGCGGTCTCGTCCTGCGAGAGGTCGAGCACGTCGTACTCGATCCCCTTGCTGTCGAGCGCCCGGTAGGTCGCCGTGCACTGCACGCACGACGGCTTGGTGTACACCGTGATGGCCATTTCACGCCCCTCTTCCAAAACTCAGATGCCCCGCTCGGGGCACTACATATAGTGAACCACACCCACGCCAACCACAAGATGCAGTAGTTACAACGCTGTAGTTTTCCACTTTATTTCCACGGATCAGGGGTGCGGCTTGGGGAGAACTTTCGGCGGAGTTCCGCCCCTCGCAGGGGGTTATCCACAGGCGGTGAGCGGCGAAAGTTTTTTCCCTCACACCTCCTCCCCGGCGTGTCGCGCGAGGCCCTCTTGACACGCGCGCCGAACTCGCGCAGCACCCCTCGCCGGGCCGCACGATCGGCCCGCCTCAGAGCGCGATCGGCCACAGCAGCTCCCTTCCGTCGGGCTGGAACCAGCGCAGCACCAGCATGGCGTCGGGCGACTGCGCGGCCGGCGACCCGCCCGCCCCGCGCACCACCACCCGCAACCGCTCGTCGGGATACACCGTGCGAGGCAGCGACAGGCCGAGCATGCCGCCGCCCGCGAGGGCGAAGCGCACCGAGTGCAGCGGCCCGTCGCCGCACTGCTCGACCTCGATCACCCCGCTCGCCGACCGCGCGACCACGCGCCACGGCACCTGCACCGCACCGCCCGCCTCGGCGCGCACCGCCTGAGCGGCGTGCCGGCTCGCAGGCTGGCGCCCGCGCGGGGACTGCTGCAGCCGGGTGCTCAAGCGGAAGGGGTTCATGCCCACACGCTAGACCGCACCACCGACATTGATAGGCTGCGCGTGTGCTGCGCAGCCGGACTGAGCGCGCCGCGGCCTAGACGTGGTGGTAGGGCCGCCCCGCCGAGATCTCCTGCGCCCGATACAGCTGCTCGGCGAGGATCAGGCGCACGAGCTGGTGCGGGAACACCAGCTTCGACAGGCTCCAGACGAAGTCGGCGCGCTCGCGCACGCGATCCGACACCCCGTACGCACCCCCGATCACGACCGTCACCGTGCGGCCCGAGTCGAACGCGCCCCGCAGCGCGGAGGCGAGCGCCGGCGAGTCGACGTTGCGCCCGCGCTCGTCGAGCAGCACCAGGAACGCGTCGCGATCCACCTTCGCGAGGATGCGCTCCGACTCCTCGGCCCGCGCCGCATCCCCCTCGCGCGACGAGTGCGGCAGCAACTGCCAGCTCGCGTCGAACGGCTTGCGCAGCCGCTTCTCGTAGCGGTCGATGCCGTCGGCGACCCACGCCTCGTGACGCTTGCCGACCGCGAGGATCCTGATGCTCACCGCACTCTCCTCGCATCGAGGTACTCGGAGATGCGGCCGATCGCCTCCGTGAGCACCGGCACCGAGGGCAGCGTCACGAAGCGCAGGTGGTCGGTGGTGGGCAGGTTGAAACCGCGCCCGTGGGTCACGAGCACGTGCGTCGCGCGCAGCAGGTCGATCACGAAGCGCTGATCGTCGTCGATCGGGTAGACCTCGGGATCGAGCCGCGGGAACAGGTACATCGCACCGCCGGGCCGCTCGCAACTCACCCCCGGGATCCCCGTCAGCAGCCGGTGCGCGGCCTCCCGCTGCTCTCTGAGCCGCCCTCCCGGCGCGCACAGCTCGGCGATGCCCGACCAGTTCGACTCGGCGGCGAGCGCCACCGGGATCGCGTACTGCGCGGGCACGCTCGCGCACATGCGCATGTTCGCGAGCAGGGTGAGCCCCTCGAGGAAGTCGCGGGCCGGCGCGCGGTCGCCCGAGACCGTCACCCAGCCCGAGCGGTACCCCGCGATGCGCTGCGCCTTCGAGAGGCCGCTGAACGTGAGGCAGAGCGTGTCGCGCACGTGCAGGGCCGCGTGCTCGTGCACGGCGCCGTCGTAGAGGATGCGCTCGTAGATCTCGTCGGCCATGAGCACGAGGCCGTGGCGCTCGGCGAGGGCGGCGAAGCCGCGCACGAGCTCGGCCGAGTAGACCGCGCCCGTGGGGTTGTTCGGATTGATGAGCACGATGCCCTTGGTGCGCGGAGTGATGAGGCGCTCGATCGCCTCGAGGTCGGGCATCCACCCGTTCGTCTCGTCGCAGGGGTAGTGCACGGCGAGACCGCCGGCGAGCGTGACCTGCGCGGTCCAGAGCGGGTAGTCGGGGGCGGGCACCAGGATCTCGTCGCCGTCATCGACGAGCGCCTGCAGCACGAGCGAGATCATCTCGCTCACGCCGTTGCCGATGAACACGTCGTCGGGGCCGACGCCGACGACGCCCTCCTCGGCGTAGTAGCGGGCCACGGCCTCGCGCGCGGGGAGGATGCCCCGCGAATCGCTGTAGCCCTGGGCGGCGGGCAGGATGCGACGCAGCTCCTCGACGATCTCGGGCGGCGCATCGAAGCCGAACGGTGCCGGGTTGCCGATGTTGAGCTTGAGGATGCGGTGCCCCTCGCGCTCGAGCCGCTCGGCCTCCTGCAGGATCGGGCCGCGCACGTCGTAGCGAACGCCTGCCAACTTGCTGGACTGGGTGATGGGGCGCACGGGGAAATCCTACTCTCCGAGCCCCGAAGCCTCGCGTTCGGCGGCGTGCGGGCGGATACTGGGAGGGTGGAGGCGGCGGTGGGGTTCGAGGCGGCGCGAGCCGGCGATGCGGCGCAGATCGCAGCGCTCGTGCGGGCCGCCTATGAGCCCTACGTATCGCGCATCGGGCGCGAGCCCGCGCCCATGCGCACCGACTACGCGGCCGCCGTCGAGGCGGGCGGGGTGCTCGTGGCGCGGCTCGAGGGGAGGATCCTCGGGGTGCTCGTGACGGAGGCGCGCCCGGATCATCTGCTCGTCGAGAACGTCGCCGTCGCGCCCGAGGCCCGGGGGCTCGGGATCGGGGCCACGCTGCTCGAGCGCGCCGACGAGGAGGCGCGCTCGCTCGGCCTCGTCGAGACGAGGCTCTACACGAACGCGAGGATGACGGAGAACCTCGCCTACTATCCGCGGCGCGGATTCCGGGAGGTGGAGCGCCGCACGGAGGACGGCTTCGACCGGGTCTACTTCGCTCGACCCGTCGCCGACCGCGCGGGGTGAGGGCGGTCCGCCGATCCGCGGCTCGGACATCGGCGCCCCGGGGCGGATCTCGGCCGTGATCAGCTCTGCTGGGCGTAGAGCTCGGCGTAGGCGCCGCCGCGCAGCAGCAGCTCGCGGTGCGTGCCCTGCTCGAGGATGCGACCCGCCCCGACCACGTAGATGCGGTCGGCGTCGACGACCGTGGAGAGCCGGTGAGCGATCGCGATCGTGGTGCGCCCGCTGCGGGCGTCGTCGAGCGCGCGCTGCACCGCGCGCTCGTTCACGGTGTCGAGCGCACTGGTCGCCTCGTCGAGCACGAGCACGCGGGGGTTCTTGAGCAGCACGCGCGCGATCGCGATGCGCTGCTTCTCGCCGCCGGAGAGGCGGTAGCCGCGCTCGCCCACGACGGTGTCGTAGCCGTCGGCGAAGCCCACGATGGTGTCGTGGATGTTGGCGAGCCTCGCGGCCGCCTCCAACTCGTGCTGCGAGGCATCGGGCTTCGCGTAGCGCAGGTTCGCCGCGATCGACGCGTGGAAGAGGTAGGGCTCCTGCGTGACCACCCCGATGCGGTCGACGAGCGCCTCGTGGCGCAGCTCTCGCACGTCGTCGCCCGCGTAGCGCACGGCGCCCTCGCTCGCGTCGTAGAGCCGCGGGATCAGCGACCCGATCGTGGTCTTGCCCGAACCCGACGCTCCGACGAATGCGACGAACTCGCCGGGTTGCACGTGGAACGAGACGTCGTCGAGCGTGAGCCGCTCCTGCGCGCCCGCGTCGGGGTACCGGAACGAGACCCGCTCGAACTCGACCCGCCCCGCGAGGCCGGGCGCATCGGAGGGCTCGCGCGCGTCGGGGGCGTCGGTGATCGCGGGGTCGAGGTCGAGGTACTCGAAGATGCGGGCGAAGAGCGCCTTCGACGTCTGGAGGTCGAGCGCGATGCGCATGAGCGCCATGAGCGGGAAGAGCAGCCGCGACTGCACCGTGGTGAACGCGACGATCGTGCCCGCCGTGATGCCGGGGTCGAAGCCCTCGCCCTGCCCGCGGGCGATGATCCAGCCCGAGACGAGGTAGACGATGGCGGGCACGGCCGACAGGAACACCTACACGAGCGCGAAGAACACCTGACCGCTCATGGCCTGCCGCACCTGCAGGTCGATCTGCCTGCCGTTCTCGGCGGCGTAGCGCTCGGTCTCGGCCCGCTGCCGCGAGTAGGTCTTGGCGAGCAGCACGCCCGAGACCGAGAGGGCCTCCTGCGTGATGGCCGTCATCTCGGAGAGCGACTCCTGGGTGCGGCCCGCGATGCGGGCGCGGATCTGCCCGACCCGTCGCTGCGCGATCACGAGGATCGGCATCAGCACGACCGCGATGAGGGTGAGCTGCCAGCTGAGCAGCACCATCGCGACCGCCGCCGCGATCACGGTCACGGTGTTGCCGATGATGTTGGCGACGGTGTTGGTGAGTACGTTGGAGACCCCGCCCACGTCGTTCTGCAGACGCGACTGGATCACACCCGTCTTGGTGCGGGTGAAGAAGCCGAGCTCCATCGACTGCAGGTGCGCGAACAGCCGCACGCGCAGGTCGCCCATCACCCGGTTGCCGACGCGCGCCGTGAAGAGGGTCTGCACGATGCCGATGGCCGACGACAGCACGAAGGCCGCGATCATGCCGGCCACCAGCCACGAGAGCACCCCGATGTTCGGAGAGCCGTCGGGCGGGAACAGCCCCTCGTCGAAGACGCGCTGGGTGAGCAGCGGCGGCAGGATGCCGAGCCCCGCCGAGACCAGCACGAGCACGATGATCACCGACAGCTGCCAGCGGTAGGGTGCGAAGAGCGCCGCGATGCGCGGCCCGAGGTCGGTGATCTGCGGGGCCGCCTCGTTGATCTCGCGCTGGCGCTCGGCGTCGCCGGCGGACACGCGCGATCCGCGCCCGCTTGCCATACCACCGCCCATGCTCATGTTTCGGAGACTACCCGCAACCTCCGACATTCGAGCGCCGCGTACGCTGCGGGCGCACACGCCCACACGCGCCGCAGCGGTCGGCGCACGGCCCGACCGCGGTTCCCTGCCCTACGACCCGCACTCCACCAGCTGGTCGACCGGCATCCACGGCGACGTCGTACCGGGCCCCGCCCACCAGAAGCCCGGAGTCTGCACCCGGAGTTCGATCAGCCCCGCGCGGCCGGCGTTGTACTCCGCGACAGAGGCGGCAGAGGCGTCGATGGGGAACGACGCCGTCCAGGAGTGGGGCTCCCAGAGAGCGGCGCGAGAGAGAATGCCGTGCCAGGCGACCCACGGGTAGCGAAGATCGGGAGCGCCGTCGAGCAGCGGGTCGACGATCGGCGTCGTGCCCGCGGGCGCCCGGTGCCTCGCGAAGACCACCCCGTACTCCGAGAGCGTGCCGTCGAGGCGGGCGGTCGCCTCGCCCGCAGGCATCGCCGCGCAGAGCTCCGGAACGCTCAGCTCGGACACGACGATCGGACCGGTCCCGCCGCACTGCGCGACCGGGACGGGCGTCCAGGGGCCGGCGGCGGCGTCGGTGACGAGCCGCGCCTCGGGAGGTGCGGCTCCGCCGACGAGCGCGGCGAGCGCGGGCAGCGCCTGCGACGACCAGTTCCGGTCGCCCCCGGTCACCGCCGCCGCTGCTCCGCCGCCCAGCTCGGCGGGGAAGCGCAGTTCGACCGTCCCCGGCGCGCTCGACCGCCCGGAGACGACGTACTGCCCGGCGTCGACGTCGGGGGTGAAGCACTCGGCTCCCGGGAGGAGCCCATCATTCGGCGGCTCCGGATCAACCGGATCGACCGGATCGACCGGATCGGTCGGGCCGACCGGATCGGGAGGCACCACCGAGGGCTCCGGGGGGACGGGCGTGGCGCGTTCGCCCGGATCCGGCTGCGGCACCGCGGCCGACGGCGGGTCGACGGCGATGAGCGGCACGGGCGTTTCGCCGGTGCGCGACGGTGCTACCGGTTCGAACTCCGCCGCCGGCCCGGATCCGCCCGCGTCGTGGCCTTCCGAGCCGGCCTCGGCGGGGTCGACCTCGCGATCCCGGGGCGCGGCCTCGATCGGGGCAGCGCCTCCCGCGTCGCGGTCGCTCAGGGAGTTCAGCAGCAGGACGCCGCCGGCCGCAGCCGCGACGAGCGCTACCGAGGCCACCGCGATGGTCGCGATGGTCGCTCCGCCGAACCCGGCCCCGGCTCTGCCGGAGGCGCCTCCGGACAAGCCGCCGATGCCGGGGGCGCTCCCGACTGCCGCCGCTGCTACGGCCGAGACGCCGGTGCCTGCCGCGAGCGCGGAGGCGAACGCGGCCGCGGAGCCGACACCGAGCACCACCACCGACAGCACGAGGGCGAGCTGGCTATTGAGCGCCTGGAACTCCGCGTCCACCGCGGCGCACGCCTCGCAGGAGCCGAGATGCGCCGCGACCTCGCGTCTCCGCTTCGCGGTGAGCCTGCCGCGCCGGTAGCTCTGCAGGCGTTGCCGCACCGTGCGGCAGGCGACGTCGGCGACCTCCATGTCGGCGTGAGACTCCACCCACGCCGCCTGCAGCCCCTCCCGCGCGCGAGCCGCGAGCGCCGAGACGCCGTTCGCCGAGAGCCCGAGCATCGGTGCGACCTCACGCGGCGGGAGCCCCTCGACCACGGTGTACCAGAGCACGGTGCGCCAACGCTCGGGCAGCGCGGCGAAGGCGCGGGCTGCAGCGTCGCGGTCGAACGCCTCGTCTTCCCACGGGCCGGCACCGCTGAGGGCGGGGATCGCTTCGAGATCGGCGACGGCGTGCTCCGGAGAGCGGAAGGCGTCTGCCGCGAGCGAGGAGATCACCCGGTAGAGGTACGGACGGAACGCACCGGTGGGTCCGCGCCCCTCTCGGACGAGCTCGAAGATCTTCAGATACGCGCCGGCGACGAGGTCGTCGGAGTCGAGGGAGGGGGCGATGCTCCTGGCGGCAGCATGACCGGCACGACGATGGCGGTTCCACAGCTCGGCGAACGCCCCGCCGTCACCGTCACGGCTGAGGGAGATCAGCTCGGAATCCGAGCGCGCTCGCCGATGCTCGCCAATCACCAAAGCCCCCGCGGATTGCGGAAGCACGGCGTATTCCCAGCGCCGGCCACCCAGACAAGCCCCCAGCGCCGGAATCGGCGCTCGGGTCCCCACTTCGATTATCCGCGAAACCACCTGAAAGTTCGACCCGCGCAGCACTCGCAGAAAAAACTTTGTCAAACGCGCGTCACATTTCACGGCTTCGCCCGTCTTCATACGTGCCCGGCTTCTGCACTCGCTTCCCCCAGAAGTATTCCCAAGTGCGGAAGTCGGGCTTCGAGCGCCGGAAGCGCTCGAATCGCCATGAAGGGGGCAAGGTATGCGGGTCAACGGACTCGACTCGAAGGATCGGAACCGGGCGAGGCGGCGCAGCGCGACGCGCCTGCTCGCCGCTGCACTCTCCGCGCTGCTGTTCGGCGGCGCTTTCGCGCTCGGCGGCCAGCTGCCGCCGGCGACCGCAGCCGAGGGGGCCTCGATCCTCATCAGCAAAACGGTGAACGGCGGAAAAGAGGCGCGCGATCTGCGCCCCGGCGACTCGGTCACCTACCGCGTCGAGTTCCTCGCGAACGACGAGGACGCCGACGGCCCCGCGGTCGTGGTCGACGCGCTGCCCGCCGCCTTCGCCGGCTGGCAGATCAGCGACCTCGTCGCGAGCTTCAACAATCAGCGCACCGGCGTCACCCTCGACCTGCCGGGTGTCGCGTCGGGCGATTCCCCGGCGCTCCCGGCGAGCGGCGCACTTCCGAGCAACCCGGCCGAACTGCAGATCACCGTGGGCGTCGCGCTGCCGGTGCAGGCCGGCACCGGCAACACCGGCGGAACCGGCATCCCCACCGGCGCGCAGGGAGTGCTCGAGTACACGATCACCGTTCCGAGCGATCTCTCGCCGAACGATCCGGTGCTGCGCACCGATCTGACCAACACCGCGACGTTCACCGCGATGTCCGGCACGAGGCCGCTCGAGACCTCGTCGAGCGCGATCATCGAGATCGACAACCCCGTCGTGATCGACGTGGCGCCGGCGAAGAGCTGGAGCCCCGCCGGGCAGAGCTACGAGCCGGGCGCCGCCTCGACCGTCACCATCGGCGCGACGCAGGCGTCGAACGTCCCGGCCGGCGCCCTTCGGCTGCAGGATCCCGCCGACCCGGCGCTCGCACCCGACGGGGCGAGCGAACTCCCCGCCGGCAACCCCTTCAACTTCGTCGACTTCGCCGGCTTCACCGCGCCCGCGGATCCCACGAGCACCCGGCCCGCCGGCGCGGATGCCACCGACGTCGAGGTCTACCGCTTCACCGGCGCATCCTGGAACTGGGTGACCTGGACCGCGGGCATCCCGAACTCCGAGATCGCAGGTGTGCGCACGGCCTACACCTCCACCGACGCCGCCATCGCCCCCGGCGCCTCGGTGTCGCAGGCCTTCTCGGTCACGCAGCGCGAGACGAACCGCAGCAGCGGCGCGAACATCTCAACCGGCTGGACCTCGACCAACACCGTGCTCGCGACGGTGGAGGCCCCGGGTCAGCCGCCGGTCTCGAAGCCCGCGGAGGCCGACTTCGAGGTCGCCCCCGAGGCGATCTCGGTCGACGCGCAGAAGCGGTTCTTCGCGCTCCCCGACGGCACGGAGACCACCGCGCTCGCAGACGTCACCGCCGGCGAGACGGTGGGCGTGGTGTTCCGCGCCATCAACCCCGAGGCGCCTCGGAGCACCACCCTCGACACCCTGACGATCGCCGAACCGGGCACGGGCTCCGATGCCCGCTTCCTCGGCGACGATCTCATCTTCGACGGCTTCGACAACAGCGACCTCGATGCAGTCTGGCCCAACGGCGCGACCTCGGCCGAGATCGTCTGGTTCCACGACGGCGGCCCCACCACGGTATCCGTGGCGCAGGGCGATCCCCTCCCCGCCCCTCCGGCCGGCGAGACCATCACCGGGTTCACCATCGTCTACTCCGGGCAGATCTCGACGAACACCGCCGCAGAGGTGCGCTACCGGATCCAGACCAACTCCGACGAGAGCTTCGTCGCGCCCGGCGCGAGGACCGATCCGATGCCGAACGTCATCGACGTGACCGGCACGAAGGCCGGCCTGCCCGACGCCACCGACGAGGCGAGCGCGACGCTCTCGCTCGTCGCGCCCCGGATCGACGTCACGATCGACAAGCGCGTCGGCCCCGGCACCGTGCTCCCCGGTCAGAACGTCGTCGTGCAGCTCGACACCGAGGTGGCGACGGGCGGGGGCCGCACCAAGCCCACGGAGATCGTCGTCGAAGACGCCTGGGGCGGTGCCGGCACCTTCTGGGACGCCTTCGACGCGAAGCAGATCCTTCCCCCCATCAGCCGCCCGCTCAACTCGGCCGAGCCGGCGGGGCAGGCCGATCTCGAGATCTACACCCGCGACGCCGACGGCAACTGGTCGCCGACCCCGCTCGTCACCAACCCCGCCGAGGACGAGGCCTACGACCTGCCCGCCGGCATCACCGGCGTGCGTTTCGTCTACACGAACGACAACGGCCTCTCGCAGAAGACCTACGTCAAGCCGAACCTCTCGTTCACCTCGCGCCCCACGCTCCGCAGCGACGACTCGCAGCCGACCGCGACCGACTTCCTCGCCGTCGAGCGCTATGAGAACACCGCCTCGGCGACCGGCACCGGCGAGCTCGACGACCGCGTCGTCACGGGAGCGGACACCGACGACGAGACCGTCGGCATCCGCGGCTCCCGCGACAACGGGCCGGAACCCGGCACGGGCATGTGGGCGGCCAAGGCCTGGGCCGACGATGTGCTCACCTCGCAGTCGGGCGCCCGCACCTCGACCACGCAGCGCTGGGCCTCGACCGAGCCCGGCTACACGACGGTCGAGCTGCAGGATCCTCAGAACCCCACCGCGAGCGGCGAAGGCACCGTGTTCGAGGCGTTCAACCTCACCCACGTGCGCCCGATCCGCACCGGCGGATCGGCGGGAGACGGCACGGTCGACCCCCGCCTCGTCTGGGACGTCGTCACCGACGTGCAGCTCTTCGACGGCACCGCCTGGACGAGCGTGACCCCGGTGCCGGGCGGCAGCTGGATGGACGCGAACGGCTTCAAGGGGTACACCCTCACCCCGGCGCAGCAGCTCAGCACCCTCGGGGTGCGCCTCGTGCTCGCCGAGAACACCGCAGCGCGTGAGGCCGCCAGCCAGGCCGGCGACCTCACGGCCCCCGCAGTCGGCACCGGCGTCTCCGCCTCCGCAGACATCCGCGCCTTCCGCCTCGACTGGCAGCTGCGCGAGCGCGCACGCACCGCCGACAGCTCGGTGAAGTGGGTGAAGGAGCACGACACGGCCTTCAACTGCGTCGACGCCGCCGACGGCTGCATCGAGAACGTCTTCACCGCCACGGGTATCCGCAGCGATACGACGTCGGACTCCTACACCGCTTCCGACACCATCCAGGTGCTCGACGGCAAGACGAACGTCGACCTCGTGAAGCAGGTGCAGCCCATCGACGCCGCGAGCGGCGCCCCCCACCGGCGCACCGACGGCGAGCATCGGCATGACCGTGCCGAACCCGGGCGAGCTCGACCCGAGCGACTACCCGCGTGCGCGGTACACGCTCACCGCGTCGAACGCCTCGACCTCCGAGCCCGGCGCGAAGGGCGCGATGCAGCTCGCGAAGATCCGCATCACGGACACCCAGAAGCCGAACAGCCCCGCCGCCATCGACGAGAGCCAGTTCACCGGCCGCGACTACGCGGCGGAGGTCGCCGGCCCGAAGAACCACTTCGACACCTTCACCCTCACGGGAGTGAGCTTCGGCACCCTGCCCGCGTACATCGACACCGCCCAGAGCGAGGTCGAGGTCTGGGTCTACGACGGCACGCCGGCCGGCGTGCAGGAGGTGTTCACACTTGACCAGGTGCTCAGCGGAGACCCGGCGTTCACGGCGCTGCTCCCCGATGTGATCGGCATCGCGACCACGTTCTCCGGAACCGATCCCGAGCAGAACGGCAACCGCATCCCCGCGGGCGCCGAACTGGTCATGCACCTCGACATGCAGCTCCGCGAGGACTCCCGCCTCACCGGCGATCCGATCGAGGGCGGCGACCTCGTGTCGGTCGTCACCGTGCCGAACCTCGCGGTCGCCCGCGGCTGGGATGCCGTGGTCGCCCCCGAGACGCAGCCGAGCGACACCGCGCAAGCCGCCGTCGATCTCCGAGAAGCCGCCGTGCAGGTGGGCCTTCGGAAGACCGTCTCCGTGCAGCACGGCGCGTCCAGCAGCGGCACGATCATCGAGACCTCGCCGTCGGATCCCGTGCAGGTCGCGCTCACCGCGAACTCGAACGGGTCCACCGCGCCGCTGAACACGCTGCGCATCGAGGACGACACCGAGTCCTTCTGGAAGCGCTTCGAGTTCGTATCGTTCGGTGCGCTCACCGCGCCGAAGGATGCCGACACCGCGGGACTGCAGGTGCAGGTCGGGGGCACCTGGGTGCCGTTCGACGTCTTCACCGGCGACCCGGGCTCGATCACCGGCGTCGCGGTCGACTTCTCGCGGGCGGCCGGCAACGGCCTCTTCCCGCAGGGGGCGAGCTCGTGGAACGCCTCGTGGGGCACCGCCGTGCTGCCCTTCACCGTGCGCCTGCGCGCGGACGCCGAGGTCGACTGGTCGGGCGACCTCGAGCAGAACACCGCGATCGTCGTGGCGGACAACCGCGAATACGGCAGCGCAAACGACGACGCCGATGCGGAGGTGACGTTCGGCCCCGGCACCCACTCGCTGCGGGTCAGCAAGCGCGCCCCGAACGACACCGGCACCCACCAGGTGGAGCCGCTCGTGAACATGCCCTGGCAGCTCGTCTTCACGAATACCGGCACGGGCTACCTGCCGATAACGAGCGTCACCGACGCGCTCCCCTCCACGCTCGAGTGGGACGGCGAGCAGCCGACCTTCACGAGCGCGCCCGGTGCGAGCGGCAAGGCGGGGCTGAGCTCCGACCCCGCCGATGTCACCATCTCGCGTTCGGATGACGGCGATTCGCTGGTGTTCACCTGGCCCGCGGGTTCCCGCATGGAGCCCGGCGAGACGATGACCATCGGCCTCGGGCTGGCCCTTCAGCCCGTGCCCACGGGCACGCAGGCGCAGAACACCGTCACCGTCGAGACCGGCGTGCCGCTCGCGGTGTGCCAGCAGCCGAACGACTTCGGGCAGCAACCGCCCGCGCCGGTCGAGGCCTACCGCTGCTCGAACACGAACTTCGTGCAGCCGCGTGCGGGGACCGTCGTCGGCGCGGCCAAGACCGTGAACGGCGAGCATCTCGACACGCTCGGCGAGAACCTCGTGAACGGCGCGCTCGACGTGCGCACCGGCGACGAGTGCCTGCCGACCAGCTACCGCCCCGTCGGATCCGGCTACACGCGCAATCCCTGCGCGTCGTACACCGCCGTGGGGGCGACCGACACCTGGAAGCTGCAGCACTTCAACACCGGCACGAACCCGCTCTCGCACATGACGATCGTCGACATGATGCCGACCGTCGGCGACAAGATGCTCGCTGGAGGGGCCGCTCGCGGGTCGACATTCCGTCCCGTGCTCGTCGGTGAGGATCTCGCCGATGTGTTCCGCTTCTCCGGTCTGCCGGCCGGCGCCACGACCACTGTCGAGGTGACGTCGAACCCCGCGGCGTGCGTCGGCGACGTGCCGGGCGCATCTCTCTGGGTGTCCGACCCGACCTGCTCGGACACCGCGACGAATCCGGCGAACGTGTGGACGCCTCTCGAGGCGTACACCGGCGCTGTCGCAGACATCGCGGGGATCCGCGTCGACATCGACATGGCCGCGTCGCCGCTCGCACCGGCGGGCGAGGTCACCATCGAGTTCGAGACGGTGAACCGCGTGGTCGATGCCTCGGCACAGGGCCTCCGCGCGGCGCTCGATCAGTACGCGACGCCGCAGTTCGCCTGGAACCAGAACGGTGTCATCGCCTGGGACACCTCGGGCAACCGGGTGAACCTGCCGTCGACGCCGCAGCGTGCGGGCGTCACGGTGAAGACCGCACCGCTCGTCATCTCGAAGGAGGTCGCCGGACCCGGCGCCGCGAACGCGCCCGAGGAGTTCCCCGTCGCGCTCTCGTGCACCGTTCCGAGCGGGGTGGCCGATCCCGCGCGGGTCGCGCTCGACCTCGGCGACTCGGCGACGGTGATGGTGCCGAAGAACGGTTCGGCCACCGTGCCCGGCCTGCCCATCGGCACCGATTGCACGGCGTCCGAAGCCGGCGCCCTCGGCGCGCACGGCGAGACCGGGCGCTCGATCGAGGCCGGTCCGGGGGTCTCCCCGGCGACCGACGGGCTGAGCGCGGAGGTCCGCATCCGCGAGCAGGCCGACGGCGAGACGCACCTCCGATTCGGCAACACGTACACGCTCGGCGGCATCGTCGTGGAGAAGTCGGTGCTCAGCGCCGACGAGCACCCCGTCGGAGACGACCGCCGCTCGGCAGAGTACTCCTTCGAGCTCGTCTGCGAGGCCAACGGGCTGGACGAGCCGATCACCAAGCGGTTCGCCCTGCGCGCGGGCGAACGGCACGCCGAGTCCGAGCTCCCCGAGGGTGCGCGCTGCACGCTCACCGAGACCGGTGACGGCGGCGCGAAGTCGAGCTCCATCACCGTGTCGGGCGAGGAGACCGCCGGCACGAATCGCGAGGGGATCGTCGTCGCAGCCGGCGGCACGACCGCGCTCGTCTCGAACGTGTTCGACGGGGTGCCCCCGGTGAGCCCGACCGAGGACCCGGCCCAGCGCCCGGACGACGCCCTCTCGACCACGGGCGCCGATCTCGGGGCGCTCGTCGCCGCCGTCGTCGCGCTCCTCGCGGCGGGCGCCGCGGGGAGCGTGCTCGCCGGGCGACGCCGGAAGCAGGCCGACGTCTGATCCGATCCGTCGAGACGCCGCAGCGGCGGTCGCCCTCCGGGGCGGCCGCCGCTGCGGCGTCTGAGCCCCGCGCGCGCTGCACAGCGCGCTGCCGGAGCCGAAGGCCTACTCCCCCGAGCGCTCGATCGCGCGCTCGAGCCGTTCGAGCTTCGCGTCGAGCTCGCCCTCGAAGCCGGGCCTGATGTCGGCCTTGATCACGAGCGACACCCGCGAGCCGAAGGGCAGCACGGCCTCAGTGGCGCGTTTGACCACGTCGAAGACCTCGTCCCACTCCCCCTCGACCTCGGTGAACATGCTGCTGGTGCGGTGCGGCAGCCCGGAGGCGCGCACCACCTTCACGGCCTCGGCGACGGCGTCGGACACCGAGGCGCCGGCCTGGCCGGTGCCGCTCGGGGCGACGGAGAATGCGACGATCATGTGCTTGCCTTCCTGCAGTGACGAGCGGGCCGTTCGGCCCTCATCCGAGTATCGCAGGAGCCCCTCACCGCTCGACCGGCAGCCGCACGCCGCCGGTGCGGGCCGGGCGCGGCGCGAAGAGCAGGGCGATGAGCGCGCCGATCACGATCACGCCCATCGGCATGAGGATCGACTCGCCCATGGCCGCGGCGAAACCGTCGTGCAGCGCCGCCGGGAGCGCGCCGGATCCCCCGCCGCCCTCAGTACCCGCGCCGCCGGCCGCATCGGCGACCTCAGGCCCCAGCTTGGCAGCGATCCGCGATCCCATGAACGCCGCCATCGCGGCCGATCCGAGCACCGCGCCCACCTGACGGCTGGTGTTGTAGACGCCGGAACCGGCGCCGGCGAGCTGCTGCGAGAGCCCGAACGTGGTGATCGACGCCAACGGGCCCCACATGAAGGCGTTGCCGAAGCCGAGCACGGCGCTCGGGATCAGCAGCAGCCAGATCGGCGTCTCGGGTCGGGCCATGAAGAAGTAGCACGCGAGACCTACCGCGACGAGCAGCAGGCCGAGCACGGGCAGGAGACGCGGGTCGCGGCGGTCGATGAGCCGCCCCACCGGGCGCGCCAGCACGATCGAGAGCACCGCCATCGGCACCATCATGAGGGCGGACTGCGTGGGCGTGAGCCCCTGCACGAGCTGCAGGTAGAGCATCAGCGGCAGCGACATGCCCGTGACCGAGAAGCCGACCGTCACGATGACCGCCGAACCGACCGAGAAGTTGCGGTCGCGGAAGATCTCGAGCGGGATCAGCGGCTCGCCGCGCTGCCGCCACTGCCACAGCACGAACAGCGCCAGCACCACCGCACCCGCGATGATGAGGCTCCAGACCGTGACGGGCCCCCAGATCACACCCCAGTCGAAGCTCTCGCCCTCCTGAATGCCGAAGACGAGCAGGAACATGCCGAGCGCGCTCAGCAGCACCCCCAGCCAGTCGAAGCGGTGCGCGTTGGTGGGCAGCACCGGCACGAAGCGCATGGCGAGCACGAACGCGATCACGCCGACGGGCACGTTGATGAAGAAGATCCACTCCCAGCCCCAGGCGTCGACGAGGAATCCGCCGAGGATCGGGCCGACGAGCGTCGCCGCGCCCGCGGTGACGCCCCACACGGCCATCGCGGCGCCGCGCTCGCGCGGCGGGAAGATGCGGGTGATCACCGCCATCGTCTGCGGCGTCATGAGCGAGGCGCCGAGGCCCTGGAAGACGCGGGCGGCGATGAGGGTCTCGACGCCGTCGGCCAGCCCGCAGGCGAGCGAGGAGAGCGTGAACACGGTGAGCCCGACGAGGTAGACGCGGCGCGGGCCGAAGCGGTCGCCGAGGCGGCCCGTGATGAGCAGCGGCACCGCGTAGGCGAGCAGGTAGGCGCTGGTGGCCCACAGCGTCGCGACCATGGTGGTGTCGAGACCGCGCATGATCGACGGGTTGGCCACCGACACGATCGTCGTGTCGACGAGGATCATGAAGAAGCCGAGCACGAGCGACCACAGGGCCGGCCACGGCCTGATCTCGGGAGTGTTCGAGGGCTGAGCGCTGTTCACCCGGCAAGCCTACTCCCGCCCTCCGACACGCACGCGGGGCGCGCCTCGGAGGGCGGGGTGGGCAGGGCGGCCCCCGTTCGGTAGCGTCGAGGCATGACTGCAGCAGGCGCGCCCCTTCCCGCCCCCCGGATCCCGATCGCCCCGGGCGTCGAGATGCCCCAGCTCGGCTACGGGCTCTACAAGGTGCCGGCCGACGACGCCGAGCGGCTGGTGGGGCTCGCGATCGACGCCGGCTACCGCCACCTCGACGGGGCGGCGTTCTACGGCAACGAGCCGGGGGTGGGGCGCGGGATCCGCAACGCCCTCGAGGCCGGCCTGAACCGCGACGAGCTGTTCGTCACCAGCAAGGTCTGGAACACCGAGCAGGGCTACGATCGCACCCTGCGCTCCTTCGACCGCACCGTCGACGAGCTCGGCCTCGAGCAGCTCGACCTCTTCCTCATCCACTGGCCCTGCCCGGCACGCGGCCTGTTCGTGGAGACCTACCGGGCGCTCGAGCGGCTGCGCTCGGAGGGCCGCGTGCGCGCCATCGGGGTGAGCAACTTCCAGATCGCGCACCTGCGGCAGCTGCTCGACGGCGCCGAGACGGTGCCCGCGGTCAACCAGGTCGAGCTGCACCCGTGGCTGCAGCAGCGCGAGCTGCGCGAGTTCCACACCGAGCACGGCATCACCACGGAGGCCTGGTCGCCGCTCGCCCGCGGCCGGCTGCTCGACGACCCGGTGCTCGCCGGGCTCGCGCGCGACGCCGGCGTCTCGGTCGCGCGACTCGTGATCCGCTGGCACCTGCAGACGGGCGGCGTCGTGATCCCCAAGGCCAGCAGCGCGTCGCGCATCGCCGAGAACGGCGACGTGTTCGACTTCGAACTCGACGCGTCGACGATGGCCGCGATCGCCGAGCTGGATCGCGGCTTCCGCAGCGGCTCGCACCCCGACGAGGTGAACTGAGGGCGGAGGCCCCGCCCGGACCGGCCCCGTACCCCGCCCGTGCCCCGCCCATGAATATGGGATCCGCCGAAGATATGGGATTCGAACTCGAATCGGTCATATCCTCGGCAGATCCCATACGGATCGCCGCCCTGTCCGTCGCGGCAGCAGGAACTACCCCTTGATCGCCTCGCTCAGCTTCACCTTCGCGCCCGTGCGCAGAATCGAGTTGCTGTAGATGCGCGCACCGATCCACAGCACGATCGCGATCGAGACGGCCAGCACGCCGAGCGAGAGCAGCGGCTCCCACCACTCCGCGGTGCCGAGGTAGAGGCGCATCGGCATGCCGATCGGAGCCGAGAACGGCACATAGCTCATGATCGCGAGCGCCTGGGGGTTGTCGTTGAAGAAGATGATCGCGAAGTAGGGCAGCATCACGAGCCACATCACCGGGCTCACGGCGGAGGCCACGTCCTCCTGCCGCGACACGAGCGTCGCCAGGGCCGCGTACATCGTGGCGAGCAGCACGAAGCCGAAGGCGAAGAGGATGCCGAACCAGATGAGCGAGGTGCCGAGCTCGCCGAGCAGCAGATCCTGCCCCGTCGCCAGCATGCCGATCGACGCCATCGCCACGATCGCGACGACCTGCGCGAGCGCCAGGATGCTGTTGCCGAGGATCTTGCCCGCGAGCATGGTGCGAGCCGAGACGGTGGCGAGCAGGATCTCGACGATGCGGGTCTGCTTCTCCTCGACCACGCTCTGCGCGATCGTGGTGCCGAAGGTGATCGCGCTCATCATGAACACGACGCCGAAGGCGATGGCGATGATGTAGGCGAGCGCCGGGTTGTCGGTCGTGGGCGCCAGCAGCTCGACCGACGGCGACGCCGAGAGCGCGCCCATCACGTCGCTCGGCGGGCTGTCCTTCGCGAGCACCGTCAGATCGACCGCGGTGTCGCCGCCCGGCACGACCGCCGCGGCGACCTCGCCGTCGAGCACGAGCTGCTCGGCGGCGGCGCGATCCTGCGCCTCCGTCACCTCGAAGCCCTCGCCGTCGAGCGGCTGCAGCACCGTCGATGCCTCGCCGACCGCGGCGACCTTCGTCGGGCCGCCGAGGCCGCCCGAGTTCGCCATGAACCCGCTGAACAGCACGCCGGCGAGCACGAAGAGCAGCAGTACGCCGCTCGACACGAGGAAGGCCTTGCTGCGCAGCTTCGTGGTGATCTCGCGCTCGGCGACGAGCCAGGCGCCCTGCGCGCCGCTCACGGGGCGGGCGCCGCTGCGGGAATGCGTCTGCGTGGTCATTGCACGACCTCCTTGAAGATCTGGGCGAGTGTGGGGGTGACGGGGCCGAACCGGCGCACGACGGATGCGGCCGCGTCGTGGCCGACCGCGCGCACGAGCACGGCCTGCGCCGCGTCGTCGCTGTCGGCGTCGAAGCGGGCGAAACCGCCGTCGAGGTGGGTGACCGCCACGCCGGGCTGCTCGCGCACCCAGCCGGCATCGGCCGCGGGACCGGCGAGCTCGATCTCAAACTCGCGCCCCGAGTGCTCGGCGCGCAGGGCCTCGCGGGAGCCGGAGGCGAGGATCTTGCCGTCGCCGATCACCACCACGTCGTCGCAGAGCCGCTCGACGATGTCGAGCTGGTGCGAGGAGAAGAGCACGGGCGCGCCCTGCGCCGCGTAGTCGCGCAGCACGCCGAGCACCACCTCGACGGCGATCGGATCGAGGCCCGAGAACGGCTCGTCGAGCACGAGGGCGACGGGCTCGTGCACGAGCGCAGCGGCGATCTGCGCGCGCTGCTGGTTGCCGAGGGAGAGGCTCTCAAGGGTGTCGTTCGCCCGCTCGCCGAGGCCGAGTCGCTCGACGAGGCCCGTCGCGGAGGCCTTCGCCGCGGAGGCGCTCATGCCGTGCAGGCGGCCGAGGTAGACGAGCTGCTCGAGCACCTTCATCTTGGGATAGAGCCCCCGCTCTTCGGGCATGTAGCCGAACCGTGCGCGATCCCCCGGTGTCAGCGGGCTGCCGTCGAGGGTCACCGTGCCCGCGTCGGCCGACAGCACCCCGAGGATGATGCGCATGGTGGTGGTCTTGCCCGCGCCGTTGCCGCCGACGAAGCCGGTCATGCGACCGCTCTCGACGCCGAAGCTCACGTCGCTGAGCACTCTGCGGTCTCCGAAACTGCGGGAGACGCCTGTGATCTCGATCATCTCGTCTCGCTCCTTTCCTGAGCTGTCTCCACGCTACGGCGGACCGCCGGCATCGCGCCTCCCCCGCCGGGCGGAACCCGCTCCGCCCCGAGGCTGACGTGCGATGTCCGAGGCTCCCCCTACCCTAGAGGCATGACAGAACACAGCGCCGCCGAGTGGGTGCGGCCCAAGCCGAGCGCCGGCAGCCTGCGAGCCGACCTCGGCCTCGCGGCGCTGCTCGCGTTCGCGGCGCTCACCACGTCACTGCTCTACCTGCGCACCGGCCTGCTCGCCGACCCGGCCGAGCCGTGGGTGTGGGCGGTCGGCCTCGGCCTCACCACCGTGCCCCTCGCCCTGCGCCGCAGCTACCCCGTGCCGGTGGCCGCCCTGGTGGCGGTCGGCTTCTTCATCTGCGGCCAGTTCGGCGTCCCCGAGATCCTCATCGTCAACATCTGCCTCTTCATCGCCCTCTACACGGTGGGGGCCTGGGAGGCCAGGGGGGTGCTCGCGGCCTGGGCCCGCATCGCCATCGGCGGCGCCCTCATCGCGTGGCTCATCCTGTCGCTCATCATCTCCTCCTCCGACACCGACGCCTTCCCCGGGCTGTCGCGCTCGGGCCTGTTCTCGGCGTACGCCACCTTCGCGGTGATCCAGCTCATCACCAACCTCATGTACTTCGGCGGGGCCTACTACTTCGGCGAGCGCTCGTGGCGCGCGGCGCGCACGCAGGCGCACCTGGAGGCGCAGGGGCGCGAACTCGAGCTCGAGCGCCAGACCAGCGCCGCACAGGCGGTCGCCCTCGACCGCCTCGGCATCGCCCGCGAACTGCACGACGTGGTCGCCCGCCACGTCTCGGTCATGGGTATCCAGGCCGCGGCGGCGAGGCGCAGCATCGAGCGCGATCCCGATCGCGCCGCCGCCGCGCTCGAGGTCGTCGAGCAGAGCGCGCACACCGCGGTCGAGGAGCTGCGGCGCCTGGTGCACACGCTGCGCACGCCCGAGGTCGAGGGCGGGTCCAGCACGGTCGGCATCGCCCAGCTCGCCACGCTCGTCTCCGAGTCGCAGAGCGCCGGCGTGCCCACCACCCTGATCATCGCCGGCGAGCCGCGGCCGCTCCCCATGCTCGTCGACGTGGCGCTCTATCGCGTGGTGCAGGAGGCCCTCACCAACGTGCGCAAGCACGCGGGGCGCGGGGCGTCCGCCGAGGTGCGGCTGCGCTTCGAGCGCGAGGCCGTCGAGGTCGAGGTGAGCGACGACGGCGTGCGCCAGCGCGCGGGAGAGCCCGCCGAGGGCTCGGGGCTCGGGCTGCGCGGCATGCGGGAGCGCATCGGCGCCGTCGGCGGCACCGTGCGGGCGGGGCGCCGCGAACCGGCGGCGGGGGCGAGCACGGGCGGCTTCATGGTGCGGGCGACGGTGCCGAACGCCGTCGGCGACGCAGCCGACGGCGTCGCACTCGACCCGGGCGAGCGCGGTGCGGGCGGCGAGGCCGCCGCGCAGGGCGGGAACGGCGGGGAAGCGCACGGAGATACGGTTCGCGAGCGCAGCGGCGGGACGCCCCTCGCCGCCGACCGAGGGGAGGTGCGCGCATGATCCGCGTGCTGCTCGTCGACGACCAGGCGCTGGTGCGCTCGGGGTTCCGCATCATCCTCGAGAGCGAGCCCGACATCGAGGTGATCGGCGAGGCCGCGAACGGCGGTGAGGCGGTCGAACTCACCGCGGAGCTGCACCCCGACGTGATCTGCATGGACGTCGAGATGCCCGAGATGAACGGCATCGAGGCGTCGCGTCGCATCCTCGGCGACCCCAGTGCAGAGGGCCCGGCCGTGCTGATCCTCACCACCTTCGGTCACGAGGCATACCTCTTCGACGCCCTCGCCGCGGGCGTGAGCGGATTCCTGCTCAAGACCTCGCGGGCCGAGCAGCTCATCGACGCCGTGCGCACGCTGGCCTCCGGGCAGGCGCTGCTCGGATCCGACGTGACGCGCGCCGTCATCGATCGGATCTCGGCCCGCGCGCCGGGCCCGGGTGGTGCAGGCAGACCAGGCGAACCGGGCTCGGCCGGTCCGGCCGACCGGGGCAGCGCATCGGACGAGGGGCGGCGCGCGACCGCCGGCGCGACCGTCGACGCCGCGGCCGCGCAGGCGCCGGCGCAGACGCAGGCACCGCCCGAGGCCGCCGCAGCGCTCGACCGCGCGGGGCTCACCGAACGGGAGCGCGAGGTGCTGTCGCTCATGGCCGAGGGCCGGTCGAACGCCGAGATCGCGAGCGAGCTGTTCCTCGGCGAGGCCACGATCAAGACCCACGTCTCGAACGTGCTGCAGAAGCTGGGAGTGCGCGATCGCATCCAGGCCGTCGTGTGGGCCCACACCCGCGGTGTCGCGCAGTCGCGCGACATCGTCTGAGCGGCGGGCACCTCGGGGGTGCACCGGTAGGCGCCGCGCCCGCCCGCATCCCGCGCTCGCGCCGCCGTGACCCAGTACCCGGGTGTCCCGAGATGCGCCCGCGCGCCGCTCCGCTCTCAGCCCGCCGTGGACGAGCGGACGACCAGCCGCGGCTGGAACACGATCTGCTCCCGCTCCGCGGTGCTGCCCGCTTCAGCCTCCTTCAGCAGCAGATCGACGGCCGTGGCGCCGATCTCGACGGCGGGCTGCCGCACCGAACTGATCGGCACCACGGCGGCGCTTGCGAAGTCGATGTCGTCGTAGCCGATCAGCGCGACGTCTTCCGGTACCCGCAGCGATCCCGTCATGACGAGCGCCTGCAGCACACCCATCGCGAGCATGTCGTTCGCCGCGAAGACGGCGTCGGGCCGCCGGTCGGCTTCCATCTGCGCCAGGAGGCCGCCGATCCTCCGCCCCTCCAGCACGCTCAGCGCCTCTGTCGGGAAGAGCTCGATCGAGGCTCCGGCGTGCTGCTCGACGATCGAACGCGCACCCGCAAGACGGTCGTCGACCTGTTCCAGGCCCTCGGGCCCGCCCACGAAGGCGATCCGGCGACGCCCCGCCTCGATCAGGTGGCGGGCGGCGATGCGTCCACCCTCGACGTCGTCGACCGACACCGACGAGAACGAGCGGTCGCTGGTGCCCCGGTCGACGAGCACGACCGGGATGCCCGCGTCCCTCAGCCGGTGCAGCTGCGTCAGCTCGGTGCGCACGGGGGAGATCAGCACGCCCGCAACGCGGTGCTCCTCGAACATGTCGAGCAGGCTCTGCTCGCGCTCGCTCGACTCGTCGCTGCCGCCCATGAGCACGGTGTAGCCGTCGTCGAGCGCCCGCCCCTGGGCGCCGTGGGCGACATCCATGAAGAAGGGGTTGCGGGTGTCGAGCACGACGAGCCCGAAGCTGCGGCTGCGTCCCGCCCTCAGCTGGCGGGCGGCGTCGTTCCGCACGAAGCCGAGGGCCTCGATGGCCTCCGTCACGCGGGCGACCGTGGCCGGGGCTACGATGCCGGGGCGGTTCAGCACGTTCGAGACGGTGCCGACCGAGACGCCGGCCTCGCGAGCAACATCTCGGATGCTGGTCGCCATCCGCTTCCCTCCCGGCTCGACGGGGCGGTTTCCGCCCGCATGGTTCCGCCAGTCTACTCCGCGGCGTCCCGGCTCTGAAACGCTTCAATAACAATCACCCGCACTTCGAAACCTCCGCTTGACGAGCTCGAAACCTGTGTGCTTCAATGCCTATTGAAACGATTCAGTTACGCCTCGGGGCGAGCCCTCTCCCGATGCAGGAAGCCGTGAATTCAATGAAGAGATCACCCGCCGACGCGCCGCTGCTCGAGCTGCGCGGCGTCACGAAGGCCTTCGGCCCCGTGGTCGCGCTGCGAGACGGCAGGATCGCGCTCGAGCCCGGTTCCATCCACGCCCTCGTCGGCGAGAACGGCGCCGGCAAGTCCACCCTGGTGAAGATCATCGCCGGCCTCTACCGCCGCGACGGGGGCGACATCACCCTGGCCGGCGATTCCGTCGACTTCGCATCGACCGCCGAGGCGAAGAACGCGGGGATCGCGGTCATCTACCAGGAGCCCACGCTCTTCCCCGATCTCTCGGTCACGGAGAACATCTTCATGGGCCGGCAGCCCCGCGGCCGCTTCGGACGCATCGATCGGACGCGCATGTGCTCGGAGGTCGAATCGCTGTTCGCCCGCCTGGGGGTCACGATGGACCCGGACCGCACGGCGGACGGCCTCTCGATCGCCGACCAGCAGATGATCGAGATCGCCAAGGCCATCTCGCTCGACGCACGCGTGCTCATCATGGACGAGCCGACGGCGGCGCTCTCGGGCGTCGAGGTGGATCGCCTCTTCCAAGTCGCGAGGGCGCTTCGCGACGAGGGCCGCGCCCTCGTGTTCATCTCGCACCGCTTCGACGAGGTCTTCGCGCTCTGCGACACCATCACCGTGATGCGCGACGGCAGCTACGTCTCGACGCGGCCGATCTCCGAGACGACACCCGACGGAGTGGTCGCCGAGATGGTGGGCCGCGAGATCACCGAGCTGTTCCCCAAGTTCGAGACCGAGGTCGGCGAGCCGCTGCTCGTGGTCGAGGGGCTCACCTCCCCGGGCGTGTTCAACGACATCAGCTTCACCGTGCGAGCGGGCGAGATCGTCGGCCTCGCCGGACTCGTCGGCGCCGGCCGCAGCGAAGTCGTCCGCGCCGTGTTCGGCGTGGACGGCTACCGCAACGGCAGCGTCCGCGTAGCCGGTCGGGCGGTGCCCAAAGGGCGGCCCACGGCCGCGATGCGCGCGGGCCTCGCCCTCGTGCCGGAGGACCGGCGCAAGCAGGGCCTGGTGCTCGAGGAGAGCGTCGCCCGCAACACCGCTTCGGTGATCCTCGACTCGATCGCCAGGCTGGGCCTCGTGACGACCTCCGCCGAGCATCGGGCGGCCCGTCCGTGGTCGGAGCAGCTCGCGGTCAAGGCCAACGCGATGAGCACGCTCGCGGGCACCCTGTCGGGCGGCAACCAGCAGAAGGTCGTGCTGGGCAAGTGGCTCGCCACCGATCCCCGGGTGCTGATCATCGATGAGCCCACCCGGGGGATCGACGTCGGCACCAAATCGGAGGTGCACCGGTTGCTGTCCACTCTCGCCAGCCGGGGCATGGGCGTGCTCATGATCTCGAGCGAGCTGCCCGAGGTGCTCGGCATGGCCGACCGCATCGTGGTGATGCGCGAGGGGCGGGTCACCGCCACCATGGACCGCGAGAGCGCCACGCAGGAGAACGTGATGCGCGCCGCAACGCAGAGCACCACCGACGGAACGGAGCCTCAGGCATGAGCACCACCACTCCGGCCCCGACGCGACCGGCGGCCTCGAAGCCGAACGCGCTCGGCACGGCGTTCGGCAGACTGTCCCGCGCCAGGGAGGCGAGCATCGTGCTCGCCGTCATCCTCGTCATCGTCGCCGCCACGGTCAAGAACCCCAGCTTCCTCTTCTCGCCCGACGGATATCGCGATCTCTGGCTCACGCCCTCGATGCTCATGCTCGTCGCCGTCGGCCAGGCCGTCGTGCTGATCACGCGCAACGTCGATCTCTCGGTCGGGTCGGTGCTCGGGCTCAGCGCCTATCTCACCGGTCGACTGTTCATCGACCTGCCCGGCATCCCGATGCTCGCCGTGATCGTGATCGCCATCGTCTTCGGAGGCCTGCTCGGACTCGTGAACGGGGCTCTCGTCGCATTCGCGAAGGTGCCCGCGCTCGTGATCACGCTCGGCACGATGTACGCGTTCCGCGGCGTCAACGTGCTCTGGACGGGATCCGACCGCATCAACGCGTCGGACATGCCGCGCGAGTTCCTCCGCCTCGGCACCGCGCAGGTGCTGAGCATCCCGGTGCTCACGCTGGTCGCCGTCGTCGTGCTGATCGCCGTCGCCTGGTGGATGCGCAACAATCGCGCTGGACGCGAGTGCTACGCCATCGGCTCCGACCCCGCGGCCGCCGAGCTTTACGGCCTGCCGGTGGTGAAACGCGTGCTCACCGCCTTCGTGCTCTCGGGCGCTCTCGCGGGCTTCGCCGGCGTGCTGTACGCAGCCCGCTACGGCACCATCAATTCGCAGGCCGGTTCGGGCTGGGAGCTCGAGGCGGTGGGCGCCGCGGTGATCGGCGGGGTGGCCATCTTCGGAGGTGTGGGATCGGTGTGGGGCGCGGCGATCGGCGCAGCGCTGCTCATGACCATCAACCGGGCGCTGCCGGTGCTCGGCGTCCCCGACTTCTGGCAGCGCGCCGTCGTCGGCGCTCTCATCATCGGCGCGATCGTGCTCGATCGAGTGCTCGCCGTCAGACAGCATCGCAAACTCATCGAGGGACGGGAGACTGGGCGATGAGCACCATCACGGCACCCACCACCACGGGCCTGCGCCCGATCGCCGAATACGATCGGCCACTCTGGCAGCGCGTGCTGCTGACGCGAGAAACGACCATGATCGCGCTGTTCGCGCTCGTGGTGCTGCTCGCCGCGATCCTCGTGCCGAACTTCGGCAGCAAGATCACCATGACCTACCTGCTGCTCGACATGTTCCCGATCCTCATCATCGCGCTGCCGATGACCGCGATCATCGTCACGGGGGAGATCGACCTCTCCGTCGCGAGTGTGGTGGGGTTCTCGAGCGTGCTCACCGGCGTGCTCACCCAGGCCGGAGTGCCGTTCGGGATCACGATCGTGCTGGCGCTCCTCGCCGGCGTGCTCTGCGGCGCGCTCAACGGCTTCCTCGTGACGGTCGTCGGGCTGCCCTCCCTCGCGGTCACGATCGGCACGCTCGCCCTGTACCGCGGGCTCGCCGTGGGCCTGCTCGGCACGACGGCCGTCACCGATTTCCCCGAGTTCTGGACCTCGCTCGCCAAGGCGAAGATCGGCGACACGGGCGTCCCCGTCGTCGTGATCCTCTTCGCGCTGCTCGCCGCGGCCTTCACCATCATGCTGCACTTCACCCGCTTCGGCAGAGGCGTCTTCGCGATCGGCCTGTCCTCCGAGGCGGCCCGTTTCTCCGGCATCGACGTCGGACGCACCAAGCTGATCCTCTTCGTGCTCAGCGGCGCCGTGGCCGCGCTCGCCGGCATCTACTACACCCTGCGCTACGGTAGCGCCCGCGGCGACAACGCGACCGGCATGGAGATGCAGGTCATCGCGGCGGTGCTGCTGGGCGGCGTCTCGATCTTCGGCGGGCGCGGAGCGCTGCACGGCGTCATCGCCGGGGTGCTGCTCATCGGAGTGCTCGGCAGCGCACTGCGCCTCGCCAACATCACGTCCGACGTCATCAACATCATCACCGGCGCCCTGCTGATCGCCGCCGTCGTCTCGTCGAGCGTCTTCGCCGCGCTGCGCAATCGCCGCAGACCCGGCTCCAGACTGCGGGTGGCCGGCGCGCCGACCGGATCCGAATGACCCTACGACCCCAGCACCTCACCCGATCAACCACCGCCCCCTGGGCATGAAAGGAAGACGAACAATGTGGTTCCAGAAGAACAAGAAGGCCGGAGCGCTCGTCGCGCTGGCGGCGAGCGCCGCGCTGCTGCTGACGGGCTGCTCGGGCGGTAACGCCGGAAGCCCGGACTCGGGATCCGGCGACGGGAGCGGCGCGAGCGTCACCTTCCTGCCGAAGAACCTCGGCAACCCCTATTTCGACACCTCGAGCAAGGGCGGAAAGGCCGCGGTCGAGGAGTTCGGCGGCACCTTCAACGAGGTGGGCCCCTCGGAGGCCACCCCGGATGCCCAGGTGAGCTTCATCAACACCGCCACCCAGCAGGGCGTGGACGCGCTCGCCGTCTCGGCCAACGATCCGCAGGCCATCTGCGATGCGCTGAACGAGGCGCGCGACAACGATGTGAAGGTGGTCACGTTCGACTCCGACACCAACACCGACTGCCGCGACCTGTTCATCAACCAGGCCGACGCCACCGGGATCGCGCAGGTGCAGGTCGACATGATCGCCGAGCAGATCGGCGACGAGGGCCAGATCGCGGTGCTGTCGGCCGCCGCGAACGCGACCAATCAGAACGCCTGGATCGACCTCATGAAGGACGAGCTCGAGGCGAACCATCCCGGCATCGAACTCGTCGAAGTCGTCTACGGCGACGACGACGATCAGACCTCGTTCGACAAGACCGCGGCCCTGCTGCAGACCTACCCCGAGCTGAAGGGCATCGTCTCCCCGACCACGGTCGGCATCGCCGCCGCGGCGCGCTACCTCTCGACCTCCGACGCCAAGGGCAAGGTGGCGCTGACGGGCCTGGGCACGCCGAACCAGATGCGGGAGTACGTGGAGGACGGCACGGTCACCGAGTTCGCCCTCTGGAACCCGGAGGATCTCGGCTACCTGACGGCCTTCGCCGCCCAGGCGCTCGTCTCGGGGGAGATCACCGGCGCCGAGGGCGACACCTTCTCGGCGGGCGAGCTCGGCGAGTACACCGTCGAGGCCGACGGCGTGGTGCTGCTCGGCGATCCCTTCCGCTTCAACGCCGACAACATCGGCGACTTCGACTTCTGAGTCGCCGCGGCTGCGGGCCCGATCGCACGGATCGGGCCCGCAGCCCCCTCACCCGATTCCGTCACGGACCGCCCAGGAGGACCGGATGCGCGTCTGCTTCCAGATGCAGCTGAGGCCCGAGCTGCTCGCCGAGTACACCGCGCGGCACGCCGAGGTCTGGCCCGAGATGCTCGAGGCCGTCGAAGACGCCGGACGCCGCAACTATTCGCTCTTCCTCAGAGCGGACGGCCTGCTCATCGGCTACTACGAGACCGACGACGACGAGCGGGCGCAGCGGCTGCTCGCGGCGGATCCCCGCACCGCCGATTGGGAGGAGCAGATGTCCCGGTTCTTCCTCGCCTCCGACGGTCGCCCCGATCAGGAGGCCCCCCGACTCACCGAGGTCTTCCACCTCGAAGACCAGCTCGCGCGCCACCGTGCGAGCACGCCCCGCGCAGAGCGCAAGACCGATAGAGAGCGCAGATCATGAGTTCGCAGTTGACACCCGAAATCCTCAGCACCCTCGAGCGGCAGGCCATCGAGGTCCCCTCGTGGGCGTACGGCAACTCCGGCACCCGCTTCAAGGTCTTCACCACGCCGGGCACACCGCGCGATCCGTTCGAGAAGATCGCCGATGCCGCACAGGTGCACCGGCACACCGGTCTCGCGCCGGCCGTGGCGCTGCACATCCCCTGGGACCGCGTCGACGACTTCGGCTCTCTGCGCGACTTCGCGGTCGAGCAGGGCGTCGAACTCGGCACGGTCAACTCGAACACCTTCCAGGACGACGACTACAAGTTCGGCGCGCTCACGCACGAAGACGAGCGGATCCGTCGAAAGGCGATCGACCATCACCTGGAGTGCATCGACGTCATGCACCTGACAGGCTCGCGCGACCTGAAGATCTGGCTCGCGGAGGGCTCCAACTATCCGGGTCAGAGCGACATGCGGGCCCGGCAGGATCGCCTGCACGAGTCGCTCGAGGCCATCTACGCACGACTCTCCGACGATCAGCGCCTCGTGCTCGAGTACAAGTTCTTCGAGCCCGCGTTCTATCACACCGACGTGCCCGACTGGGGCACGTCCTACGCGCAGGTCGCCGCGCTCGGCGATCGCGCCATGGTCTGCCTCGACACCGGCCACCACGCTCCCGGCACCAACATCGAGTTCATCGTGATGCAGCTGCTACGCCTCGGCAAGCTCGGGTCGTTCGACTTCAACTCCCGCTTCTACGCCGACGACGACCTCATGGTGGGAGCGGCCGACCCGTTCCAGCTCTTCCGCATCCTCGTCGAGGTGATCCGGGGCGGCGGTCTCGGCCACCCCGATGTGACGTTCATGCTCGACCAGTGCCACAACGTCGAGGCGAAGATCCCCGGCCAGATCCGCTCCGTGCTGAACGTGCAGGAGATGACGGCGCGCGCGCTGCTGCTCGACGGCGACGCGCTCGCGGCGGCCCGCGCCGAGAACGACGTGCTCACCGCCAACGAGGTCTTCATGGACGCCTTCTACACCGATGTGCGCCCGGCCCTCGCCGAGTGGCGGGAGGCGCGCGGCCTGTCGGCCGATCCGATGGGGGCGTACGCGCAGTCCGGGTACCAGCAGCGCATCGAGGCCGACCGCATCGGCGGCACCCAGGCCGGCTGGGGCGCCTAGCCGCACGGCGGGCCTGCCGCGCCGAGCCTTCTCCGCAGCCGCCTCGCGCTACGCCTCGGAGCCGCGAGTTCGCCCCGGGCGTGGCCCGGTCGCCTCGAGAGGCGGTATCATCGTTCAATGAACCATTGTTCGAAGAGGGCGAGGCGGTAGCGCATGGCGACGATCCGCGACGTGGCCCGGCTCGCCGGCGTCTCGGCCGGCACCGTGAGCAATGTGCTCAACCGCCCGTCCTATGTGCGCTCCGAGACGCGCGATCGTGTCATGCAGGCGATCGCCGAGCTCGACTTCGTACCCGATCAGCGCTCGCGCCAGTTCAGGCCGGGCCGCACGCGCACCATCGGCATCGCCGTCGCCGAGCTGGGCAACCCGTTCTTCGTCGACGTCGCGCTCGGGGCAGAGGAGGTGTGCCGCGAGCACGACCTCGGCGTCGTGCTCTGCAACAGCGCGTACGACCCGATCCGCGAATCCCACAACCTCGATCTGCTCGTGCAGCAGCGGGTGCAGGGCATCATCATCTCGCCCGTCGACGAGAACAGCTCGCGCCTCGAGATGCTGAAGGACCGCGGCGTTCCGATGGTGTTCGTCGACCGCGTCGGCGACGACCGCGACGTCTGGTCGGTGGTCGTCGACGACCGAGAGGGCGGAAGGCTGGCCGCGCGGCACCTCGTGAACCGCGGGCACCGCAGGATCGCGTTCCTCGGCCACCCGCACCGATCCCCCAAGGTGAAGCTGCGCTACCAGGGCGCGCGCGACGTCGTGGATCAGTCGGCCGGCGACATCACCCTCGAGCTCGTGAGCGCGTCGTCGTGGACGGTCGAAGAAGGCCGGCGGGTGGGCGCGCTGCTCGCCGCCCGTCAGGAGGACAAGCGGCCGACGGCGGTCTTCTGCGCCAACGACATGCTGGCCATGGGGCTGACCCAGGAACTGCTCCGCGCGGGGCTCGACGTGCCGGGGGACATCGCCGTCATCGGCTACGACGACATCGAGTGGGCTCCGCTCGGCGCCGTACCCCTCACCACGATCGCGCAGCCGCGCGAGGTACTCGGCCGCACCGCCGTGGAGATGATGATCCGGCTCATCGACCGTTCGGAGCCGCTCCCCGAGGCGAACCACATCGTGCTGAAGCCCGAGCTGGTCGTTCGCGAGTCGGCCTAGGGCCGGCTCGCGAACGAACTGGCGAACAGACGGACGAGGCGGCCCCGGCCGAAGCCGGGACCGCCCCTGGGTCATGCGTCGAGCGCCTTAGAACGCGGGCTCCTCGGAGTCGACGTTCTCGGCCGTCACCACCGTGAGGGGGATCGGGAGCCGCTTCTCGACCGTCTCGCCGTCGGCCGCCTGCAGGATCGTCTCGAGCGCGAGCTTGCCGTCCTCGACGGGCGACTGCACGATGGTCGCGTAGAACTGACCAGCCTTGATCGACTCGAACGCGTCCTTCTGACCATTGATGCCGATGATCGGCGGGATCGCGGCCGCGTCCTTGCCCGCCTCGGCCCAGGCGTCGATGAAGCCCCGGGCCATCGTGTCGTCGTTGGCGTAGACGCCGTTGATGTCATCGCCGAACCGCGTGATCAGGTCGCGACTGGCGACGAGCGCCTTCTGCTGGTCGAAGTCGGCGTTGACCGTCTGCAGCACCTCGATGTCGGCGCCCTCGGCCTCGAGCTGATCGGTGAACCCGTCGGTGCGGCCGATCGTCGTGCCGTTGCCGGCCTGACCCGCGATGATGACGACCTTGCCCGTGCCGCCGAGCGCCTCGATCATCGCATCGGCGGAGAGCTTGCCCTCCTCGTAGACGTCGGGTCCGGTGAAGCTCACGACGAGATCCAGCGCCTCGTCATCCATCGGCGTGTTGATGAGCACGACGGGGATCCCCGCCGACTGCGCCTGGATCAGACCGGGGATGTAGGCCTGCGGATCGAGCGGCCAGAGCACGATGCCGTCGGGGCTGCGGCCGATGCAGGTGGTGAGCTGCTCCGTGCCGGTCTGCACGTCGAAGTCCTGGCTGAGCATCGTCACCTTGGCGCCCGCCTCGTCGGCCGCCTCCTGGAAGGCCTTGTTGGCGGGCGTGGCGTAGGCGTGCGACTCGGCCGCCGTGATGTAGCAGATCTCCTTGCCGGCGCCGCCGGCCTCGGATGCGTCGGAGGCGGAGTCGCCCCCGCCGCCGGAGCAGGATGCGAGCAGCAGCGCCGCTGCGAGCGCCGTACCGCTGAACAGTACCTTCTTGATCATGCGATCGTCCTTTCGATTTCTTTCGGTTGGGTGCCGGCGCTCTTCCGTGAGAGCCGGTGCACGAGTGCGGTCAGGGACACGTTGACCCCGCGCTTCGAGTGCGTGAGGCGGTCGAGCAGGATGAGGAGCAGCAGGATCACGCCCGTGACGATGTCCTGCACGTACGCGGGAACGCTCTGGTACTCCATCGCGGTGGTGAGCGAGGCGAGGGTGAGCAGGCCGCCGAGCGTGCCGAGCGCGGAGCCGATGCCGCCCTCGAGGCGGGTGCCTCCGATCACGACGGCCGCGATCGCGGTCAGCACGATCGTGTCGCCGAAGACCGGGGAACCCGTGTTCGCCGCCACCCCGAAGGTGACCCCGGCCACACCGGCCATGAGCCCGCTGAACACGAACGCGCCGAAGAGGTACCAGCGCGAGCGGATTCCGCTCGCCGACGCGCTCGTCGCGTTGCTGCCCACCGCGAAGAGGTTGCGTCCCACGACCGAGCGGGTGAGCCACACGTGGAGGAGCAGGATCAGCACGAGGAAGATCGTGACGCGGGCCGAGAGCGTCCAGACGAGGGGCTGGGTGAGCGGGATCCCGAAGAAGGGATCGATTCCGCTCACGGGCCGGGAATCCGTGATGAGGTGGCAGACCGCTCGGAAGAGCAGCATCGACGCGAGTGTGGCGACCAGCGAGTTGATCCTCAGCACCACCACGAGCAGCGCGTTGAAGGCTCCGGCGACCAGCCCCACCCCCACCCCCACGAGCGCCGCGGGCACCTGTCCGAGCTCGCCCTGCAGCCCCACGGCGGCGATGCTCGAGAGCGCGAGGATCGCCCCGCCCGAGAGGTCGAGCTGCCCCGCGATGAGCACGACCGTCAGTCCGATCGCGATGAGCCCCATCGTCGCGGCCCGGTCGAGCCCGAGGCTGAGCGTGCGCGCGTCGAAGAAGCCGGGCACGAAGGTCGCCGCGATCGCGAGCGTCGCCACGAGGATCACGATCACCCGGTAGCGCACGAGCCCGAGGAGCGCGATCGTCCAGCCGCTCGGGGGCTGGGATGCGGTGTTCACGAGCGTCCTCCCTTCCGTCGGAGGTAGATGTCGAGCGAGACGGCGCCCACGATGAGCAGGCCCTTCGCGATGCCCTGCACGGGGGTCGGCACGCCCTGCAGCACGAGGATGTTGTTGAGCAGCGCGACGAAGAGGAGCCCGCCGAGGGCGCGCGGGATGCTGCCGGATCCGCCGAGCAGACTGATGCCGCCCACCACGACCGCGGTGATCGCGTCGAACTCGTAGCCGATGCCGATGCCGGGGCGGGCCGTCTGCAGCGTCACGCCGAGCAGCACGCCGGCGAGCCCGCTGAGCCCCGCGGTGAGCACGAACGCCGAGGCCCGCGTGCGGGCGAGCGGCACCGCGCTCGCCCTGGTCGCGTCGGGGTTGCTGCCGGCGGCGTAGATCCATCGCCCGAGCGTCGTCCGCGAGAGCATGAGATGGCCCGCCACCGCGACGACGAGGAAGACGATCACGATGATCGGGATCCCGAGCACCCGGCCGTTCAGGAAGGTCTGGGCCGCCTTGTCGGTGCCGTAGACGATCACGCCGCCCACGCTCCACTGCGCGATGCCGAGCACGATGGTGCTCACCGCGAGCGTCGTGATGACCGGGTTGATCCGGGCGTAGCCGATGAGCAGGCCGTTGACGCAGCCCGCCGCGAGCGCGGCGAGGATCGCGACGATCGCCGCGGGCACGGTGCCGATCGCCGGCTGAAGACCGAGGGTCAGGATCGCCCCGACCGCGACCGTCGCCGGCACCGAGAGGTCGGCGAGACCGCGCGTGATGAACACGAGCGCCATGCCGACGACGATGACGCCGAGGATCGAGATGTTGATCAGCACGTTCACGAGGTTGCCGAGCGTGAAGAAGCGGTCCGAGAGGAGCGCCCCCACCACGAGGAGCAGCACGATGCCGAGCGGCATCCCGATGAGGGGCGCGATCCGCGCGGCGAGGTTCGCCTTCGTCACTCTGCTCGTGCCGGGCACCCCCGTCGCGGTGGTGTCGAGTCTGGTGTCGCTCATACCGTCGCCGCCTCTCCTGTCGCCGCGTGCATGACGCTCGTCTCATTCGCCTCCGCGCGGCTCAGCTCCGCGGAGACCCTGCCCTCGTGGAGCACGAAGATGCGGTCGCTCACCGCGAGCACCTCCGGGAGCTCCGAGGAGATCAGCAGGATCGCCGTGCCGGCGGCCGCGAGCTCCCCGATGATCTCGTGGATGTCGGCCTTCGCGCCGACGTCCACGCCGCGGGTGGGCTCGTCGAGGATCAGCACTCGGGGCCGTGCCGCGAGCCACTTCGCGATGACCACCTTCTGCTGGTTGCCGCCGCTCAGGGTGTCGACCGGTCGGTCGATGACCGGCGGCGACACCCCGAGGGCGGTCACCTGATCCTTCGCCAGCTCCTTCTCGCGCGAGCGCGAGATCCATCCCCCCGGTCGACAGCCGTCCCAGCACGGGGAGCGAGATGTTGTCCTTGATCGAAGCGGATGGCACGATGCCGTCGCGCTTGCGATCCTCCGGCACGTAGGCGATCCCGGCCGCGACGCCCTTTCCCGGCGTTCTGGCGTGCACTTCCGCACCGTCGACCCGCACGGTGCCGGACTGCGCCCGGTCGAGGCCGAAGACGGCGCGCGCGACCTCGGTGTGGCCCGCGCCCACGAGGCCCGCGAGGCCGACGATCTCGCCGGCGCGCACGCTGAGCGAGACATCCTCGAAGGCGCCCGAGCGGGAGAGCCCCTCGACCTCGAGTACCGTCTCGCCGATGGGCACCTCCCGCTTGGGGAAGACGTCGGTGAGATCGCGCCCCACCATGAGCCGGATCATCTCCCCCGCGGTGAGGCCCTCGGACTCGCGCGTCTCGATCTGGCGCCCGTCGCGGAGCACGGTGACCCGGTCGGCGAGATCGAGCACCTCGCGGAGCCGGTGGCTGATGTAGATTATGGCGATGCCGTCCTCGCGCATGCGGCGCACCACCTGGAACAGCGCGAGCGACTCGTGCTCGCTGAGCGACGAGGTCGGCTCGTCGAGCACGATGATGCTCGGGCGCTGCGCGTAGGCCTTCGCGATCTCGACGATCTGCTGCTGGCTCACGGTGAGCGAGCCGAGGATCGCGGACGGATCGATTCTCGCGTCGAGGGCCTCGAGCACGGCGACCGCCTCGTCGTGCAGTCGACGGCGCTGGACGAGGCCGAAGCGCGACGGGGTCGCGCCGAGGGTGATGTTCTCGGCGACGGTCAGGTCGGGCACGAGGTTCAGCTCCTGGTAGACCATGCCGATGCCCCGCCTGCGGGCGTCGATGGGGCCGGCGATCCGCACATCCTCACCGTCGAGCCGGATGACGCCCTCGTCGGGCTGGTAGACGCCGGCGAGGATCTTCATGAGGGTCGACTTGCCCGCCCCGTTCTCGCCCACGATCGCGTGGACCTCGCCCGCGTCGACCGCGAGGTCGACGTCGGAGAGGGCCCGGATCCCCGGGAACGACTTGGAGATGCCTCGCATCTCGAGTACCGCGCTCATGCCTCGCTCCTTCCGCCCGCGTCGGCCGATGCCGCGCGGATCTCACTGGGGCCGCACACGAACTCGACCCGGTGGTCGACGCTCTCGCCGGGCTCGAGCACGGGCAGCACGCCGGCCTCGCGCGCGGCGGCGCGGCCGAGGCTCCAGTCGACGTTGGTCGGTTCGAGGCCCAGCACGTAGTGCCCCTCGCCCATCATCTTCCACTGGTGCAGCGCGGGCAACGTCGCGGAGTCGAAGCGGATCGCGAGCCGCAGATCGAGATGCGGGTTGTCGACCGCGACCTCGGCTTCGTCGCACCCGCTGAAATCGTGCTTGAACACCTGCTCGACGTATCCGGCGACGGGTTCCGAGATGCTCCACCAGTCGGCGAGCCCCGTCTCGGCCGCGGCGTCGCGCGGAGTGACCGACTTCGACGGCACCGTGAGCACCGCGGCCTCGTCGAGGAGCGGCCAGCCGATATTGGCGTGGTACAGCACCATGGTGCCCGCGGGGGCGGCCGCTTCGTTCGTGATGTGGTCCTCGATCACGACGCGCGCGGTGCCGAGCGGGATCGTGATCCGCCTGCGGAGCACCAGGTTCTCGCCGAACACGGTGGTCTGGCGCACCTCTCCTTCGACGACGATCTCCTCATCGGTGGTCTCCGCGCGCGTCACCGTGGCGGGGATGCCGCCGACGCGGCCGTGCATCGGGTAATCGACGCCGGCTTCGGTGCTCGGGGGCCCGAACGCGTCGAGGCCGCAGGTCGCGAGCAGCCCGCCGCCGAAGCTGCGGAGCCACTCCGTGCCGGAGTCGACGGTCAGGCCCGGAGCGGGAAAACCGGTCGGCGAGTGCCAGGCGAGGGGCACGCCGCGATAGGTCGCGGCGCCCAGGTCGAGCGCCCGGTCCGGGTGCACGTGCACGGTGAGACCCGCGCCGGAGGTGAGGATCAGCCTGCGCGCGCCTCGCGCGGGACCCTGGGTCTCGACGAGATCGTCGATGCCCGCGAGCTGTCGCGGCGAGCCCGTGCGGCGGCGCGCCTCGGCCGGCGACCGACCGTAGAAGAGAGGGGCGGCGGGCATGATCAGAGTCCGAGCTCTCCGCGCTCGGCCGCCAGCTGCTGGTTGCCCGGCCCGAAGTGCTTGAGCAGCACGAGATCGTCGGTCGCGGAGGTGTTGGTGACCTCGACCCCGTTCTTCGCCGCGGCCGCGGTGATGAAGAACTCATCGCTCGAGAGCTGGCCGTAGCGGATGCTCGCGATCGCAGCGATCGGCAGGTCGTCGAGACGACCGTGACCGGCGACGGCGATGAGCCCGTGCGCGTCGCGATCGGCGATCGTCACGCTGCCGCCCGGAGCCACCGTGAGCTCCTTCGCGCTGAACGCGGACGAGCGGTAGGTGATCCAGCGCTCGACGTACTCGGGCGATCCCGCGCGGCTCTCGATCGTCTCGATCGGGGGCGTGAAGCGGTTGCTCCAGAACTCGGGGTCGACGTTGCGCTCCCAGTCGACGAGTTCGACGATGAAGTCGAGGTCGCCCACGCGGTCGGCCGGCACGTCCTTCCAGAGCAGCTCGTCCGGCACCTCGCGGTTGTTCGACCAGGACTCCGTCATCGCGAAGACGTCGCAGGCGGCCTGCGGTTCGTAGGTGCACATGCTCGCCGGGGCGTGCAGGATGCCGGCCGGCACGTCCCAGCCGGTGCCCGGTGTGATCCGGTAGGCCTTGGAGAGATCGGTGATGCGGTTGTCGCCGCCCGTGAGGAACGCGGCGAACTTGTCGCGCAGCTCGTCGCGGGTGACCTCGGGGTGCAGGCCGAAGAACGTGTAGGGGAACCGGCCGCCGTGGTTGTTCATCTGCGGCGGAAAGTAGTAGGCCTCGGGCTTGCCCGGCTTGCCGACGAGGGCTGCGTGCTCGTCGCGGTGGTGGATGTGGAAGGGCAGGGGGAACTCGTTGTCGAAGAACTTCGAGTACATGGGCCACAGGCCGTGGCTCTCCCAGAGGCCGCCGATGGCGTCGCCCTTCGTGTGGGCGACGAACTCGTCGAGCGGGATCACGCCTCCGGTCGGGTCGAGCACGAGGCTGAGGCCCTCGAACGGGTCGGTGAGCGGGCCGTTCTCGGCGCGCACGGCGCTCGCGAGCCAGCGTTCGTCGATGCCGCCGCGCTCCTTGCCGAGGGGGAAGTAGTCGTCGGGGTGGAGGCGGATGCGGCGGCCGGGAGTGCAGAACGCGCGCGGCACCCAGGTCGGGGCGAGGCGGAGGATGCCGCCCGCCTCGTTCATCGCCCGATCGATCGCGGCCTCGGATCCGGTGACGCCCTCGTAGGGGCCGGCCTGTGCCATGTTCACTCCTTCGTGTCGTGCGCGGTCGCCGCTGTCGCGGCGCTCGTCCTTCAGGTTCATTGAACCAGAAATGTTTCATTGAAGCTACCAGATGGTTTCGCGGAGCGCAAGACCGGCGGAACCGCCCCGCCAAACCGCCCCGCACCCTCGCCCCCGCCGCTCGCGACGACTCAGTATGCTCGGTCGCATGGCGGTGAACAGCAGCGTCGACGGCGAGCGCCGACGGAAAGAACTGGTCGAACTCGTCGAGGCGGCCGGCGAGATCTCGATCGAGGAGGCCCGCGCCCGCTTCGAGGTGTCGGCCATGACGATCCGCCGCGATCTCGAGGTGCTCGAACTCGAAGGGCGGCTCCGCCGGGTGCGGGGCGGCGCGGTGCCGGCGCCCGCCGCCCGCAGCCACGACGATCGGCTCGCGACCCGCAGCGCGGCGAAGCGCGCGATCGCGCGGAAGGCGCTGGCGCTCGTGCCCGTGCGCGGTGCGATCGCGCTCGACGCCTCCACCACCGTGCACGCGCTCGCGGAGACGCTCGGCGAGCGCGACGGGCTCGTCGCCCTCACCAACTCGATCCAGACGTTCGAGGCCCTCACTCGCGCGGGCGGCATCGAGGCGCAGCTGACGGGCGGCCGTCACGAATCGGTCACCGGCAGCCTCGTCGGACCGCTCGCGAACGCGGGGGCGAGGGCCCTGCACACCCGCGTCTTCTTCAGTTCCGCGGCCGCGCTGCACCCCGGCACCGGCACGTCGGAGGCATCGCTCGCCGAGGCCGAGGTCAAGCAGCAGTTCGCGCAGGTCGCCGACCGCACGGTGCTCTGCATCGATGCCTCGAAGCTCGGCGAGCGCTCGACCGGACACGCCCTCGAGCTCGCCGACGTCTCGACGCTGGTGACCGAGCTCGACCCGGCCGACCCTCGCCTCGACCCCTACCGGGACCGCGTCGAGCTGGTGTGACGTGAGTCGGCGACGGGCACCCGGCGGGAGGGCGCCCGCCCCTTGTCTCGAATGTCGTTTCGTGTTACATTCACACGAAACAACACTTTCGGATCAGGAGCCCACATGACCCGCCCCGTCACCGTCGACGACCTCATCGCACGCTCGAACCGGCTGGGAGCCGACAGGAAGAACACCAACTTCGCAGGCGGCAACACGTCGGCGAAGGGCGCAGCCACCGACCCGGTGACGGGCGACGAGATCCAGCTGATGTGGGTCAAGGGATCCGGGGGCGACCTCGGCACGCTCACCCCCGCAGGCCTCTCCGCACTGCGCGTCGACCGGCTGCGCGCGCTCACCGAGGTCTACCCCGGCGTCGACCGCGAAGACGAGATGGTCGCGGCCCTCGACTACTGCCTGCACGGCAAGGGGGGCGCGGCCCCCTCCATCGACACCGCGATGCACGGCCTCGTCGATGCGGCGCACGTCGACCACCTGCACCCCGACTCGGGCATCGCGATCGCCACCGCAGCCGAGGGCGAGGAGCTCACCGCGAAGATCTTCGGCGATCGCGTCGTCTGGGTGCCCTGGCGCCGCCCCGGATTCCAGCTCGGCCTCGACATCGCGGCCATCAAGGCGGCGCACCCGCAGGCCGTCGGCTGCATCCTCGGCGGCCACGGCATCACGGCGTGGGGCGACACCAGCGAGGAGTGCGAGCGCAACTCGCTGTGGATCATCGACACCGCAGCCGACTACATCTCCGAGCACGGCGCCCCCGAGCCCTTCGGCGCCGTCGTAACCGGCTACGAGCCGCTGCCGGAGTCCGAACGACGCGCCCGCGCCGCCGCGCTCGCGCCCGCCATCCGCCGCATCGCGTCGCACGACAGCACGATGGTCGGCCACTTCGACGACAGCGAGCCGGTGCTCGACTTCCTCTCCCGCGAGAAGCTCTTCCCGCTCTCCGAGCTGGGCACGAGCTGCCCCGACCACTTCCTCCGCACCAAGGTCAAGCCGCTCGTGCTCGACCTCCCCGCCACCGCGACCCTCGAGCAGCAGCTCGAGCGCCTCCCGCAACTGCACGAGGACTACCGCGCCGCCTACCGCGCCTACTACGACGCGCACGCCGACGAGACGAGTCCCGCCATGCGCGGCGCCGACCCGCTCATCGTGCTCGTGCCCGGCGTCGGCATGTTCTCCTACGGCAAGGACAAGCAGACCGCCCGAGTCGCCGGCGAGTTCTACCTCAACGCCATCAACGTCATGCGCGGCGCCGAAGCGCTGTCGCGCTACGCGCCCATCGGCGACGCCGAGAAGTTCCGCATCGAGTACTGGGCCCTCGAGGAGGCGAAGCTGCGGCGCCTGCCCGCGCCGAAGTCCCACCAGGGACGCATCGCCCTCGTCACCGGCGCCGCCTCCGGCATCGGCAAGGCGATCGCCACGCGCCTCGCAGCGCAGGGCGCCTGCGTGATCGTCGCCGACCTCGACGCCGAGAAGGCCCGAGCGGCGGCCTCGGAGCTCGGCAGCACCGACGTGGCGGTCGGAGTGGCGGCCGACGTCTCCGACGCCGCCGCGGTGAGCGCCGCGATCGACGAAGCCGTGCTCGCCTTCGGCGGCCTGGACCTCGTCGTCAACAACGCGGGCCTCTCGCTCTCGAAGCCGCTGCTCGAGACGACCGAGCGCGACTGGGACCTGCAGCACGACGTCATGGCGAAGGGCTCCTTCCTCGTCTCGCAGGCCGGCGCCCGAGCCATGATCGCGCAGGGCATGGGTGGCGACATCGTCTACATCTCGTCGAAGAACAGCGTCTTCGCCGGCCCGAACAACATCGCCTACTCCGCCACGAAGGCCGATCAGGCCCACCAGGTGCGGCTGCTCGCGGTCGAGCTCGGAGAGCACGGGATCCGCGTGAACGGCATCAACCCCGACGGCGTGGTGCGCGGATCCGGCATCTTCGCCTCCGGCTGGGGCGCCAATCGCGCCGCGACCTACGGTGTGAAAGAGGAGGACCTGGGCCAGTTCTACGCCAACCGCACGATCCTCAAGCGGGAGGTGCTGCCGGAGCACGTCGCCGACGCGGTGTACGTGCTCACCTGCGACGAGCTCAGCCGCACCACCGGCCTCCACGTACCCGTCGACTCCGGCGTCGCCGCCGCCTTCCTGCGATGAGCACCGCACCCTTCGCAGCGGCGCACGGGGGCACGGGGGCCGACGGCGCCGTCGCCGCCGTCGACCTCGGCGCGAGCAGCGGCAGGGTGATCCTCGGGCGGGTCGAGGACGGCGCGCTGCGCACCCAGCACATCGCCCGCTTCGCCAACGACCCGGTGCGCACCCGCGACGGCCTGCACTGGAATCTGCTCGAGCTCTACCGCCAGGCGCTCGCGGGGCTCGCCCTCGCCGAGCGCGGCGCGCCAGGAGAGATCATCTCGGCCGGCGTCGACTCCTGGGCCGTCGATTACGGCCTGCTGCGCGACGGCCGGCTGCTCGGCGTGCCGTACCACTACCGGGACGCCCGCTGCGAGGCCGGCGTGGCGCGGGTGCACGAGATCGTCGCGCCCGAGGCGCTCTACGCCGCCAACGGCCTGCAGCACCTGAGCTTCAACACGGTCTTCCAGCTCGCCGCCGAGGGCCCGCTGCTCGAACTCGCCGACCGCATGCTGATGATCCCGGACCTCCTGGGCTATTGGCTCACCGGGGTGGCCTCGGCCGAGCTCAGCAACGCGTCGACCACCGGCCTGCTCGACCCCCGCACCCGCACCTGGGACACGGCGCTCGCCGAGCGCCTCGGCCTCTCCCCGCGGATCCTGCCGCCGCTCGTCGAGGCCGGCACCCGACTGGGGCCGCTGGTGCCCGAGGTCGCGGAGATCGTGGGACGGGCCTTCGACGTCACCGCGGTCGCCTCGCACGACACCGCGTCGGCTGTGGCCGCGATCCCGAGCTCGCGCCCCGACTTCGCGTACATCTCGTGCGGCACCTGGGGCCTCGTCGGGCTCGAGCTCGACGCCCCCGTGCTCAGCGAGGAGGCCCGCCTCGCGAACTTCACCAACGAGGGCGGGATCGACGGCACCACGCGGTTCCTGCACAACGTGATGGGCCTGTGGCTGCTGTCGGAGTCGCTGCGGCACTGGTACCCGGGATCCTCGGACGCTCAGCGTTCGAGCCGCCTGCAGGAGCTGCTCGCCGAGGCGTCGCGGCTCGGCGGGCCGGTGCCGCTGTTCGACGTCAACGACCTCTCGTTCATGCCCCCGGGCGACATCCCCGGGCGCATCGACGCCTGGTGCGCCCGGCACGGCGAACGCGCTCCCGGCACTCCCGCCGAGACCGTGCGCTCGATCGTCGAGAGCCTCGCGGCCGCCTTCGCCGACGCCGTGCGCACGGCCGCCGAGCTGGCGGGCCGCGACGTCTCGATCATCCACATCGTCGGAGGCGGATCGCTGAACGCGCTGCTGTGCCAGGCCCTCGCCGACCGCTCGGGCCTGCCGGTGCTCGCGGGCCCCGTCGAGGCGACCGCGATGGGCAACCTGCTGGTGCAGGCGCAGGCCGCCGGCCAGGTCGATCCCGGCCTCGACGCGCTCCGCGCCGTCGCGGCCCGGTCCGCTTCCCTCACGACCTACACCCCCGGCGCACGGTCCCGGTAGGGCCCGGGCGTCGGCTCCGGAAAGGAACGCACAGCACATGGCCAAGCGCCAACTCCCCAACCCGGTCGAGCTGCTCGAACTCATGCAGTTCAAGAAGCCCGACTTCAACGGCAAACGGCGGCGACTCGAATCGGCCCTCACCATCGCCGACCTGCAGCGCATCGCGAAGCGCCGCACCCCGAAGGCCGCCTTCGACTACACCGACGGGGCGGCCGAGGGCGAGCTGTCGCTCGCGCGAGCGCGCCAGGCGTTCGAGGACATCGAGTTCCACCCCGACATCCTCAAGCCCGCCGAGCACGTCGACGCGTCGATCGAGATCCTGGGCGGCCGCTCCTCGCTGCCGTTCGGCATCGCGCCGACCGGCTTCACCCGCCTCATGCAGACGGAGGGCGAGATCGCCGGCGCGGGAGCCGCGGGGGCGGCGGGGATCCCCTTCACCCTCTCGACGCTCGGCACCACCTCGATCGAGAACGTCCGCGCGGCGAACCCGAACGGCCGCAACTGGTTCCAGCTCTACGTGATGCGCGAGCGCGAGATCTCGTACGGCCTGGTCGAGCGCGCCGCGGCAGCGGGCTTCGACACCCTGATGTTCACGGTCGACACCCCGATCGCGGGCGCCCGTCTGCGCGACAAGCGCAACGGCTTCTCGATCCCGCCGCAGCTGTCGCTGAGCACGATCGCGAACGCCATCCCGCGGCCGTGGTGGTGGTTCGACTTCCTCACCACGCCCAAGCTCGAGTTTGCGTCGCTCTCGACCACGGGCGGCACGGTGGGCGACCTGCTCAACGCCGCCATGGATCCCACGATCTCCTACGACGATCTCGCCGTGATCCGGCAGATGTGGCCGGGCCGGATCGTGATCAAGGGGGTGCAGAACGTGCCCGACGCGGTGAAGCTCGTCGATCTCGGCGTCGACGGCATCGTGCTCTCGAATCACGGCGGCCGACAGCTCGACCGGGCGCCCGTGCCGTTCCACCTGCTGCCCCGCGTGGTGCGCGAGGTCGGCGACGACGCCACCGTGATGATCGACACCGGCATCATGAACGGCGCCGACATCGTCGCCTCGGTCGCGCTCGGCGCGAAGTTCACGCTCGTGGGACGCGCCTACCTGTACGGGCTGATGGCCGGCGGCCGCGCCGGGGTCGATCGCATGATCGCCATCCTGCGCAGCGAGATCGAGCGCACCATGGCCCTGCTCGGGGTCTCGACCCTTGACGAGCTCGAGCCGCGCCACGTCACGCAGCTGAGCCGTCTCACCCCCATCTCCCGGGTCGCGAACGAGGCCGAGCGCGCCTGAGCGCGCTCAGGGCCGCTGGGCCCCCGGCAGGCACTCGCGCACCTCGACCCAGGTGTCGAGCTCGCCGGCGAGCTGCCCGGCGAGCTCGTGCGCGCGGGCCCGGTCGGGCACCCGCACCACCCAGATGCGCCGCAGCGGTTTGCCCGCCTCGTTGTACCAGCCGTCGCGGTGCTCGCCGCCCGGCCCCACCACCTCGGCCTGCGTGTCGCTGTCGAGGGTCTCGGTCCACTCGAGCTCGGAGCGGCTGAGCAGCTCGTCGTCGAAGCGGGCGAGAAACCCGACGACCTCTTCGATCCACTCGGGGGTGCGCTGCAGCAGCTCGGACTCGCGGCGGTGCAGCAGAAGCATGAAACGCATGGCGCCCTCCTCTCCCCGGGCGGTCGGGAGGCGCCGCGGGTCGGCCGCCTCGCGCCCCGGTGCTCCCATCGTGGCACAGCGGGCACGCGGCGCGGAAGAATCGGCCCGGCTTCGTCCCACGAAGGCCCACGGAAACGGCGGTGCGGGTGAGACGAAGTCGGGCCGATTGCACGGGCCGATCGCACGGGGCGGCGCGGCGCCGCGGGGCTCAGCCGGCGGCGAGGATGCGCCGCAGCTCCGCGACGAAGCGGTCGATGCTCTGCTGCGCGTCGGCACGCGCGCGCTCGCCCTCGTGGGGGCGGTTCAGGTAGCCGTGCACGGTACCTGGCTGCACGGTCTCGACCACCGCGACGCCCGCCTCGCGCAGCTGGTCGGCGAACTGCTCGCCCGAGGCGCGCAGGTCGTCGGCGTCGGCGTTCACGATCACGACGGGCGGCAGGGCCGCGAGCCGCTCGGCCGGCAGCTCGCCCGCCACGACGGCCCCAGCGGCCGCCGCGCCGGCGGCGTCGCCCAGGTAGGAGTCGTACATGTCGGCGATGCGGCCGGCGTCGAAGCGGCGCTGGGCGGGCAGGGCCGCGGTGGCGGCGTCGAGCTCGGGGTCGAGTCGCTGCACGCGGTGCAGCGTGGGGTACTCGAGCAGCAGCGCGTCGACCGGGCGGCCGGCGCCCGCGGCGGCGGCATCGGCCTGCGCGAGCGCTGCGAGGGTGGCGAGGTGCGCGCCGGCGCTCGCGCCTCCCACGACGAGGGGGCCCTCCTCGGCGCCGGCCCAGCGCAGCACGGCGGCGACGTCCGCGGCGGGCGCCGGCGCCTTCACGGTGTCGCTCGCGAGGGCGTAGTCGACGGAGTGCACGCGGATGCCGGCCTCGGCGAAGCGCCGGGCCGCCCAGTCGGCCTCCGGCCAGTCGAGCGTGCCCCGCATGAACGAGCCGCCGTGCGCCCAGACGAGCGTCGCCCAGGCCGCGCCCTCGGGCTCGTAGCTGCGCACCGGCACCGCCGCCGAACCGGTGCGGTTCGGCAGCCCCGGATCCCGCCCCGCCGCCGGGCCCTCCACCTCGATGTCCGCGATCCGCATCTCCCCGCCCCTCTCGATCGACCCGTGGGTCAGCGCGGTGAGCTCGGCCGTTCCGCCGCCGGGCAGCACCGCGGCCGCTCCGACCGCGCTCGCGAACAGGGCGAGGCAGATTGTGGAGAGCCTGCGCCATCGAGCGGCCGGCCGTCGGCGACTCGCGTGTGGCACGGGCACAGTGTACGGCAGAATCGCGTCGACCGCTCAGGAATCGGTGCGCACCTCGCGGACGCGCGCCTCGATGCCGGTGATGAGGAGGTCGAGGCCGCGGACGAACACCCGCCGGTTGCGCTCCGCCCCCGAGGGGTGATCCCGGATCAGCCGCGCGAGCGTGCCGCCCGCGCGGTCGGGATCGAGGATCTCGTCGGGCGAGAGCGCGTCGAGGGTCACACCGAAGACGAACGCGTCGATGACCTCGATGGCGGTGAGGATCTCGGCCTCGGGCAGCCCGGCCTCGACGAGCGCCTCGGTGAGCACGCTGTAGATGTTCAGCACGTCGGGCTCGTCGATCACCACCGTGAGCATGAGCTGCAGCACGCGGGGGTGGTCGGCGTACATGCGCCAGGTGAGCTCGACCTCCTGCCGGATCTTCTGGCGCCAGTCCGAGGTCTGCGGCAGCCGCCTGATGTACTGCGAGACGAGCACCTGGCGCATGGCCTGGATCACACCCTCGCGCCCCGCCACGTGGTGGTAGAGAGAGGAGACGCTCACGCCGAGGCTGCGGGCGAGGGGCACGAGTTGCAGTTCGCGGCCGGCTTCGACCATGTCGATGGCGGCTCGGCCGATGATCTCCCGGCTGAGACGCGCGGTTCGGGGTCGCGCCACGGGGCCTCCCTTCAGAGTCCTGCTTGACAGATCCTCCCACAGGGTTCACGATGATGCTGATAACCGAAATGGTTTCGGTTTCTGCCGTCACAGCCGCCGGAGAAGAGAACCCAGTGAACATCCCCACCCCAGCCAGCACCGCCGACCCCCGTTTCCCGCTGACGCTGCGCAACGGGAGCGCGACCTTCATGATCGCCCTCGCCAGCCTGATGATGGCGAACCTCGCGCCCTTCATCATGACCGCGCTCGGAGCGCTCGGGTTCGACATCATCGCGAGCGGCAACATCCTCACCTGGGCGCTGCTCGCCTCGGCGGTCGTCGGGCTCGCCAGCGCCCGGCTCGCCTCGGGCCGCGCGCGCCGCCCCCTCGCGATGGTCGGGCTCGCGCTCGCGGCGGTCGCCTTCGCCGCCGCGGTCGTGCCGACGCCCGCCGTCGCCGTCGCGGGCCTCATCGTCGGCGGCACCGGCCTCGGCGCCGCGATCTCGACGTCGGGGGCCGCGATCGCCGCGCTCCGCAACCCCAACCGCGTCTCGGCCACCAGCGGCCTCGTCAACCGCGTGCTCATCACCATCGTGCTCGCCGTGATCCCGATCATCGGCATCACGCAGGGCAGCGTCTTCAGCGCACTCGCGCTCATCTCGCTCGTGGGCCTGGCGCTCGCCGCCTGGCTGCCCGACTCCCCCGAGCACGCCGAGCCCGTCGACGTGACCAGCAGCCTGCAGATCGCCGAGCCCCGACGCATCACGATCGCCGGCATCGTCGTGCTGCTGGTGTTCCCCCTCTGGGGCACGAGCGAAGACGCGATCTGGACCATGGCCCCCGTGCTCGGCGAGGCCGTCGGGCTCGGCGAGCAGCCGCTCGGCTTCACGCTGAGCCTCGCCGCGGCCGGCGGCATCGCGGGCATGCTGATCGTCACCGTCTTCGGCAACCGCATCGGCCGAGCGGCGCCGCTGACCGTCGCGCTCGTCATCGGCGGCGCGCTCAAGATCTGGATCGGCTTCGCGGGCGATCCCGTGCTGCTCGCGGTGCTCATCATCGGCGTCAGCACGGTGTACGCCTTCGCGTTCGCGCTCTACATCGCGACGGCCGCCGGCCTCGACGCCCGCGGCCGCTGGTCCGGCCCCCTGCTCGGCGCCTACCTCGTCGGCTCGAGCTTCGCCCCGCTCATCGGGGGCGCGCTCATCGAGTGGTTCGGCGTGCCCGTCTTCACGCTCATCACGGGCATCGTCAGCTTCGCCGTGATCGCACCCACCGTCGCGATCGCCCGGGTCTCCGTCGGCGCCGAGCGGGCGCTCGCACGCGCCGCCGCCGCACCGTCGGCGACGCCCGCCGGCGTCTGAGCGGCGCGAGCCCTGCGACTACGATCGACACCATCACCAGGCCCATCCACGCCCACGCACGAAAGCGAGCATCCATGACCTCGAACACCACGATCTACCGCAATGCGACGGTCTTCACCGGGGATGCCTCGGTCGCTCCCCGCGAGAGCTTCGCGGTGCGCGAGGGCCGGATCCTGGCCGCCGGCGACCTCGACGCCGTGCGCCTCGCGGCCGGCGAGGCCGAGGAGGTCGACCTCGCGGGCGCGCTCGTCACGCCCGGCGTGATCGAGGGGCACTCCCACATGCTCATGCTCGGCGAGTCGCTGTCGAAGGTGCAGCTGCGCGACGCGAAGACCGTGGCCGAGGTGCAGGAACGCCTGGCCGCGGCCCGCGCCGCGAACCCCGAGGCGCCCCGCGTGCTCGGCACCAGCTGGCTGTTCGACATCTTCGAGGAGGGCGAGCGCCCCACCGCCGCGATGCTCGACGCCGCGGTGCCCGACGTGCCGGTGATCCTCGACGCCAACGACCTGCACTCGGTGTGGGCGAACACGGCGGCGCTCGAGGCGATGGGCATCACCCGCGAGACCCCCGACCCGGTCGGCGGCGAGATCGTGCGCGACGAGAACGGCGACGCGACCGGCTTCCTCATCGAGACCGCCGCGGTGAAGCACGCGTGGGGCTACCTCGACGAGGTCGCCACCGACGACGACCGCGACCGCTACCTGGCCGCAGCCTTCGCCGCCTACCTCGAGACGGGCGTCACCGGCGCGACCGAGATGTCGTTCGGCCACCCCGACCTCGCGGCCTACCGCCGCATCCTCGACCGCGACGGGCGCCTCCCCTTCCCCGTGAACGCGCACTGGATGCTGACTGCGACGGGCGACCTCGAATCCGACCTCGCGCAGATCGCGGAGGTCGCGAGCATACGCGACGAGCTCGCGGCGCGGTACGGCGACGAGTGGCTGCGGATCGCGGGCGTGAAGTTCATCCTCGACGGCGTCATCGACGCCTGCACCGCGGCGATGCGCGCGCCCTACGCGAACGGCGAGCTGCCTGGGCCGATCTGGGAGCGCGAGTTCGCGCTGCCGACCGCCGTGGCGGCCGACGCTGCGGGGCTGCAGCTCGCGCTGCACGCGATCGGCGACGAGGCGAGCACGATCGCGCTCGACATGGTGCAGGAGTGCATCCGGGTGAACGGCCCGCGGGCGGATCGCCGCCCCCGCGTCGAGCACCTGGAGTCGGTCGCCGACGACACGATCGCCCGCATGGCGGCGCTCGGCGTCACGGCGTCGATGCAGCCGGTGCACTGCGACCCCGCGGTGCTCGACCACTGGCAGGCGGTGCTCGGCGACGAGCGGGCGCACACCGGCTTCCCGTGGCACAAGTTCCGGGAGGCCGGCGTGCCGCTCGCGCTCGGCACCGACGCGCCGACGGCGCCCCACGAGGCTCCGAACAACCTGTTCATCGCGCTGACGGCGAAGTCGGCGCTCGACCACAGCCGCGAGGCGTACCAGCCGCAGCGCGTGTTCACCCCGGCCAACGCGCTCGAGGCGCTCACGCTCGGCGCGGCGTACGCGACGCGGCGCGACGGCGAGGCGGGGCGCATCGCGGCGGGCTACCGGGCCACGGTCGTCGTGTGGTCGGCGAACGCGCTGACCGACGCCCCCGAGGCGCTGCTCGACACCGAGGCCGCGCTCACGATGGTCGATGGCGAGGTCGTGCACGGCAAGGTGTAGGCGGCACTGCCTTCGATATGGGATCTGCCGTCCCTATGCCCGATCCGCCCCGGATCGGCATAGCGACGGCAGATCCCATATCTATGGCGGCGACACCGCTGCCACCACACACACCCCACACCCGCCCTGGCGCCGCTCAGCCGCGCCCACCAGAATGAGGGCATGACCACCGAAGCAAGCGGGTACACCGAGTTCAGCTACACCGACGCGCACGGCATCGAGATCGCGGCGTACGAGTGGGCCGCCGAGGAGCCCGTCGGCGTGGTGCAGATCGCCCACGGCGTCGGCGAGCACGCCAAGCGCTACGACGTGTTCGCCCGCGCCCTCACGGGCGCGGGCTTCACGGTGTACGCCGACGACCACCGCGGGCACGGTGAGACGGGTCGCCGGCAGCATGAGGGCGACCTGTCGAAGCTCGGCCGCCTCGGTCCGGGCGGCCTGCGGGCGGCGGAGGCCGCGATCCTGCAGCTCACGGGCATCGCCCGCGAGCTGCACCCGGGGCTGCCGGTCGTGATGTTCGCGCACTCGTGGGGCTCGCTCATGGCGCAGCGCATCCTCAACGAGCACCCGCGCGCGTGGGACGCGCTCGTGCTCTCGGGCTCGGCGTTCCGCACCTTCAAGCACATGGAGAGCGGCGACCTCAACGCGAAGTGGAAGACCGAGGGCGCCAACGGCTTCGAGTGGCTCAGCCGCGACGCGGAGACCGCTCGGACCTTCATCGCCGACGAGCTCTGCTTCGGCGCCGACATCGCGAAGCTGTTCGGCGTGGCCGACTCGCTGCGCCTGTTCGGCAAGCCGGGGCCGGGGATCCCGAGCGATCTGCCGATCCTGATCGTGTCTGGCGCCGAGGATCCCCTCACCCGCGGCGACGGCCTGCGGCAGCTCGCCGACGCCTACCGCAGGCGGGGAGTGCGCGACGTCACCGTGAAGATCTACCCCGACGCGAGGCACGAGACGCTCAACGAGACCAACCGCGACGAGGTCTACTCGGATCTCATCACCTGGGTGGTGGATCGAGCGGGCAACGACTGACCGGCGCCGCCGAGCGGTGCGGTGCGAACCCCGGCCGCACCGCACCGCGGCGTCACGCCGAGACGAACTCGCTCGCGTCGGGGGCCACGGTGAGCCTGCGGAGGCCGTGCGACTCGACGACGAAGTTGTCCTCGATCTTGAGCACCGTCTCGACGCCGTCCACCACGACGGTGGTCTCGGGCTCGAGGGCGATCACCTCGCCCTCGACGAGTGCGACATCGTCGTCCATCAGACCCGGCGAGAAGAGCGTCGGCAGTTCGCAGATCCTCAGGCCGACGCCGTGCCCGATCGCGTAGGGCGTGCGACCGAGCCCCTGCGCCTCGAGGTACTCGTTGGCCGCCGCGAGCAGGGTCGAGGCCCTCGCCCCGGGAACGGCGAGCTCCTGCGCGATGTGATAGGCCGTCAGCAGGTGCTCGTAGGCGGCCAGGTGCTCGTCCCTGGGCTCCCCGACGAACCCGGTGCGCCCCGCGTCCGACGCGTAGCCGCCGGGACCGTAGCACCCGATGTCGAAGAAGAACGGATCGCCCGCCGAGAAGCGGCGGCCCGCGGCGAACCAGTCGCCGCTGCCGTTGCGCAGGTTGCAGACCGAGTGGTGACGAACTCGACCCCGGCCGCCTGCTGGTAGGCCATCGCGGCGGCGAGCACCTCGTGATCCGTGCCGCCCACGCGGGCCGCGCCCAGCGCCGCCTCCATCGCACCGGCGTTCACGCGCGACACGGCGTCGAGCAGCGTCAGCTCGATCGGATGCTTCTGGCGCCGGATGCGGTGCAGCCGGAGGGCCGCCGGCACGAACTCGACGGACGGGGCCTCTTCGCGCAGGCCGGCGAGGAGCGACTGGTCGACGGCGTCGATCCCGATCCTCGAGCGGGTGCCGGAAGCCGAGAGCCGCGCGGCCACCGCGCGCACCCAGGTGCGCGGGTTCGCCGTGGCCGCCGACCACGACGCCACGGGGTGCACCCTCGAGATCCACGGCATGGCGGGATACGGCGCCTCGATGGTCTCGTCGATGTACGGCAGGAAGAGTTCGGCGTTCCCCTCCCGGTGAACGAGCGCCGCGAACCACTCCGACTCGTTGGTGAGGTGCGCGCGGAAGTCGGTCGCGTAGCGGATGTGGTCGGGGCCCACGAGCAGCAGCGCGTCGAGGCCGTCCTCGCGCATGACCTGCTGCACGCGCGCGAATCGGGCTCTGTGGAGTTCGACGGCGTCGTACTCGGGCCAGCGGTACAGAGCGTTCATCAGTTTCCTTCTTTCTCGATGACCGGCGCGGCGCTGGTGCGCGCGTCGAGCGCGATCGACGACTCGACGAGCCCGCGCCCGACCGGTGACAGACGGTACACCACCGCGCCCGCGACGGCGACGGCGGCGGAGGCGATGAGCGGGGCGGCGTTGATCAACCAGAGATCGGCCGACTCCCGGGGCCAGAGCACGTTCGTGATCTCGAGGGCGAGCCAGAAGAGCGCCACCCACGACATCGCGGTGCCGAAGCGCCCCATGAAGAGCCGCTCGCCCGGCTGCCACGTGCCGCGGAACCGGGCGATGGCGAGACCGAGCACGGGGAACGAGAACGCGGCGTAGAAGCCGACCGTCGTGAAGGCGACGAGCAGCGTGTTCGCGTAGGGGTTCTGCAGCACGAGCAGCGCGACGACGGAGACGGCGCCGGTGAGCAGGATGGCGTTGGTCGGCAGCCCGCCCTCGCCCCGCAGCCGCTTCAGCCAGGCCGCCGCCGGCAGCTCGTTCTCCCGGGCGTTCGCCCAGACGAGGCGGGACACCGCGGCCTGGATCCCGACGAGGCTCGCCAGGAAGGCGATGACGAACATGGCGAGGATCGCGTCCACGACGACGGGCGGGAAGTGATGCGCGAGGATCGCGATCACGGGGTCGCCCTCCGATGCCGCGAGGATCTCGGGGAGGTCGGGGATCGCGAGGATGATCGCGAAGCTCGTGAAGAGGATGACCGTGCCGACCCCGAGCAGCGAGAACACGATCGCGCGCGGTACCGCGTGCTTCGGGTTCTTCACCTCCTCGGCGATGCTGCTGGCGCTCTCGAAGCCCAGGAACGACCATCCGGCGATCGCGACGAGGAAGACGAACGGGGTCATCATGAGCGGGGTGCCGGGCGCCGCCTGCAGGCCCTCGGCGAGGAACGACGGATCCTGCTCGCGACCGAAGACGAGCAGGTACACCGCCACGCCGAGGGATCCGACGATCTCGGCGGCGATGCAGGCGGTCGCGACCAGCTTGACGACGCGGCGGCCGGCGACGTTCACGCCGGTCGTGACGACGAGGAGCGCGACGGCCAGGCCGACGAGCACCGGAGGAGAGGTCGCGTCGAGGCCGAAGAGCAGCGCGACGAACACGGCGCCCGAGTACGACACCGAGCTCAGGGCGATGAGCAGCGCCCAGGTGTACGCCCAGCCCGCGAACCAGCCGTAGCGCGGGCCGACGAGTCGTCGCGACCACTGGTAGACGCCACCGGCGAGCGGCCAGCGCGAGGCGAGGACGCCCAGCGCGATGGCGACCGTGAGCTGGCCGAGCAGCGTCACGACCCAGCCCCACCAGAACGCGGGGCCCACGGTGGCGAGGCCGAGCCCGAAAATGCCGTACATGGCGACAATCGGCAAGACGAACACGAAGGCCAGCGAGAACGCCGACCAGAGGGTGAACTCGCGCTTCATGGTGCCCGTCTCGGGCGGTGGCGAGGCGGTGGGGTGCACCGGGGCTGCTGCGGTCATGATGACTCTCCTTCGAGCGATTCGTTCAGTGGTCGGTTGGCGGTGTCTGTGGTGGGGCTGATCGGCGCGCCGTTGCGCCAGGTGGCGGTGACCCGGGCGCCGAGCAGTTCGGCTGGAAGGGGGAGCTCGGAGAGGCCCGGCACCACGACGAAGTCGGCCGGCGCCCCGACCGCGAGGCGGCCGAGCCCGTCGTCGGCGAACTGGGTGTAGGCGGCGGCGCTGGTCGCGGCCTCGACGGCGGAGACGAGATCCAGGCGCTCCTCGGGGATCCACGACCGCGAGAGCTCGCCGAGCTCGTCACGGCTGATCGCGACGCCGATCGCCTTGAGCGGGCTGGGCGTCGTGATGGGGTAGTCGCTCGACGAGGCGAGCCGCACCCCCGCGTCGCGCATCGTTCTGAAGGGGTACTGCCGGTGCTCGCGGGGGCCGCGCAGCCGCCCGTTCGTCAGGTGCCGCACGACGCCGTCGAGTTTCGCCCAGTACGGCTGGACGGCGACGGTGATGTCGAGTGCCACCAGACGCGCGAGGTCTTCGCGCGCGACGAGTTGCGCGTGCGCGATCACCGGTCGCCGGTCCCGGGCCCCGTTGCGCTCCGAGGCGCGCTGCACGGCGTCAATCGCGCTCGTCATGCCGGCGTCGCCGATGGCGTGGATGTGCAGCTGGAAGCCGGCCGCGTCGAAGGCTTCGGCCGCCGCCGCGAGCTCTTCCGGGTCCCAGGCCGGCACCCCGCAGCAGGAGCTGCCGTGGTAGGGCTCGCTGACGTGGGCGGTGCCGCCCTCGACGATCCCGTCGGCGAAGAACTTGACCGTGCGGGCGGTGAAATCGGGGAGCTCGAGAGCGGCGACCCGCTCCGCGGCGAGGGCGAAGTCGCGCACCTGCTGCCGCCAGCCGCCGGGAACGGCGCGGAAGGCGAGGTTCAAGCGCACCGGCAGGCCGCGCCGCGCGGCGCGCAGGTACGCGTCGAGGTCTTCGAGCTCGACCCAGGCGTCCTGCACGGTGGTCACGCCCTCCGCGCTCAGCGCTGCGAGTCCGCGGAGGAGCGCTTCGGCGGTCTCCGCCTCCGGCTCCCGGGGGATCGCCCGGAGCAGGGGCATGAACGCGCCCCACTCGCGAAGGGTGCCCGACGGGTGGCCGTCGCGGTCGCGCTCGATCACACCGTCCGTCGGGTCCGGGGTGGTGCGCGTGATGCCCGCGGCTTCGAGGGCTGCGGTGTTCGCCCACATCGTGTGGATGTCGCTCGACCTGAGCGCGACGGGCCGATCGGGCACCGCGCGGTCGAGGTCCTCGGCGAAGTAGACGCCCCGGGGGTCGATGCTGAGGTCGAAGCCCTCGCCCACGATCCAGGGCAGGTGCGGGTTCGCGGAGGCGTAGTCGCGCACGATGCGTACCGCGTCCTCGCGGCTGCGGGCCTCTCGGACGGGGGCTCCCCGCAGCTCGCGCCCGGCGATCAGGGGGTGCGCGTGCGCGTCGACGAACCCGGGCAGCACTGCGGCGCCCGCGAGGTCGACGACGCTCTCGGGCGCCGGATCGGGAAGGGGCGCGTCGGGGGCGAGGATCTGCTCGATCCGCCCGTTCCGCAGCAGCAGGCTCCCCGTTTCGAAGCCGTCTCCGACCCAGAGACGGCCCCCGGTCAGCAGGTGTCTCGAATGCGGCATCGCACTCCGTCCTCTTCGTCTTCGTCGGAATTCGAGATCATGCTACCTAATGGCATTAGGTTTTCCAAATATCATTAGGAGAAGCGGCGCCGAGCCCTCCCGGAAGTGCTAGCGTGGGGGCACGGAATCGAGAGAGAGCGAGCGAAGATGACGGGCCCCCGCGCAGTGCGGCAGCACATCACGGAGGAGCGCATCGTGGAGGCCGCCCTCGCCCTCATCCACGACGAGCCCTCCGGGTCGTTCACCCTCGCCAAGCTGGCGAAGCGGCTGCACATCAGCGCGCCCACCATCTACAGCCACGTGCCGAACAAGCAGTACATCATCGAGCGGGTCCGCTCCCGCGTCGTCGCCGAGATCGACTGCAGCTCCTTCGAGCGCCTCCCCTGGGACGAAGCCCTCGCCGACTGGGCTCGGTCGTACGCGAACGCGTTCGTGAAGCACCCCGAGACCATCCCCCTGCTGACGACGAATCCCGTGCAGGCGCCCGAGCTCGTGCGCCAGTACGAGGTGATCGCGACGGCGCTCCTCGAAGCCGGCTGGCCCCCAGACGAGATCATCGCCGTGTTCACCGTCGTGGAGAGCTTCGTGATGGGCTCGGTGCTCGATCTCGTCGCCCCGGTGCAGATGGTGCAGCCCGCCGACGGCGAGGAGTACCCGCTGCTGCGCTCGCTGCTCGGCGAGAGCGCCGACGTGCTCCGGGCGCAGCACACGTTCGAACTCGGCATCGAGACGATGATCGACGGCCTGCGCCGGCGACTGGAACGGGTCGCCGTGCGCCCCGTCTAGGCGTAACCTGTGAGCATGAGCATGCACGGCGAGTACAAGGTTCCCGGCGGCAAGCTGGTGGTCGTCGACTTCGACGTGGCCGACGGGCGCATCAGCGGCTTCACGCTCTCGGGCGACTTCTTCCTCGAACCCGACGACGCGCTCGACGCGATCAACGGCGCCGTCGAGGGCTTGAGCCCCACCAGCACCATCGAGGAGTTCGCGACCGCGATCCGCGACGCGCTCCCCTCCGAGGTGCACCTGCTCGGCTTCACACCCGACTCGGTGGGCGTCGCGATCCGCCGCGCGGTCACGGGCGCCGCGCACTGGCGCGACTACGACTGGCAGATCCTGCACGAGCCGCCGGTTGCCCCCGTGCTCAACGCGGCGCTCGACGAGGTGCTCACCGCGGCCGTGGGCGAGGGCCTGCGCGGCCCGACCCTGCGCATCTGGGAGTGGAACGCCCCAGCCGTGTTCATCGGCAGCTTCCAGTCGGTGAAGAACGAGGTCGACGAGGAGCAGGCGGCGGCGCACGGCGCCCAGATCGTGCGCCGCATCTCGGGCGGCGGCGCGATGTACATGGCGCCCGAGGCCTGCATCACCTACGCCCTGTACGTACCGGGCGAGCTCGTGCGCGGCATGAGCTTCGCCGACTCGTACGCGTACCTCGACGAGTGGGTGCTCGAGGCCCTGCAGGCGCTCGGCATCGACGCGCACTACAAGCCGCTCAACGACATCACGAGCCCCCAGGGCAAGATCGGGGGCGCGGCGCAGAAGCGACTCGGATCGGGCGCGGTGCTGCACCACGTCACCATGGCCTACGACATGGATCCCGAGGTCATGACGAAGGTGCTGCGGATCGGGCGCGAGAAGCTCTCCGACAAGGGCACGACGAGCGCGCAGAAGCGGGTGGATCCGCTGCGCAGCCAGACCGGCCTCACGCGCGAGGCCGTCATCGACAAGATGGTCGAGGTGTTCAAGCAGCGGCACGGCGGCACCGACGGCGAGGTCACCGAGGGCGAGTGGGACGCCGCCGAGCGCCTGGTCGAGCAGAAGTTCCTCACGGAGGCCTGGATGCGGCGCGTGCCGTGACCGGCGGCGCGGTGAGCGGCATGAGCGGGGCGGCCGAGGGCAACCTGAAGATCGAGTGGATCGCGAGCTTCCTCGCCGTCGTCGACCACGGCGGCTTCGCGGCCGCCGCGACGCACACCTTCCGCTCCCAGCCCCGCATCAGCGCGCACATCGGCGACCTCGAACGCTCCCTCGGCGCCGAGCTCTTCGACCGGAAGGGGCGGCCGGTGCGCCTCACGGAGGCCGGGATCGCCTTCCTCGGGCATGCGCGCGCCCTGCTGCGCGAGGTCGACGCGGCGCGCTCGTCGGTGCAGGCCGTGCTCGGCGTGCTGCGCGGGCGCGTCAAGCTCGGCACCTTCCCGAGCGCGGGCGCCGCCTTCGTGCCCGACCTCCTCACCACGTTCCGCACGCAGCACCCGCAGGTCGCGGTGTCGCTCGTCGAGGGCACGCCGGCCGAGCTCGTCGAGGCGCTCGGCTCGGGCGAGGCCGACATCGCGCTGCGCCCCCTGAGCCCTCCGCCGGCCGAGAGCTCGATCCGCTATCAGACCCTCTGGGAGGAACCGCTCGTGGCCCTCGTGCCCGAGGAGTCGCCGATGGCCGCGGCGACGTTCCTCTCGCTCAGGGAGATCGCGCAGGAGCCGCTCGTCACCTACGGCGGCGCGCGGAAGGAGGGCGGCGAATCGCTCGACGAGGTGTCGCGCGCGCTCACCGCCGCGAGCGTGCACGCGAGCATCGCGTACCGCAGCAACGACCCGCAGACGCTCGTGAACCTCACCCGGGCGCGGCTCGGCATCGGCCTCACCAATCTGCTCTCGGCGTCCGTGACCGACACCGCGGGACTCGCGGTCGTGCCGATCCTCGAGTCGGGCAACCGGCGCCAGGTGGGCGTCTTCTGGGACAGCGCGCACGCCATGCAGCCGGCCACGCGGGCGCTCATGCACCTCATCACGCAGTTCCCGGTGCCGCAGGCGATCGCGCAGTACCAGCGCCGCGGCTTCACCACCACGCAGTCGCGCACGTTCGAGGACGCGGAGCCCACGGGCTGAGGGGCGGCGCCTCGTCGGCGCCGCCCCTCCCGATCCGGTCGCCCCGAGGTCCAGGGCGCGCCTCGCAGATCCTCGCCTACTGCGCGCGCTCGCAACGGCAACGATCTCCGAGACGCGCCTACGAGGCCCGCGGGTGCACCTCGGCGCGCAGCTCTGACACGTCTTCGAGCACCGCGGAGCGGGTCGGGATCGGCGCGACCGCGCCGAGGCCCTGCACCACGCGGGAGGCGGCGGCGGTCGCGAAGATCGCGGCGTCGACCGGATCCTTGCCCTCGGTGATCGCGACGGCGAACGCCGCGTCGAAGCAGTCGCCCGCCCCGGTCGGATCCTTCGCGAGCACCGGGCGCGCCGGCACGGAGTAGTAGTCGTCGGGCGTGGCGATGACCGAACCCGACGAGCCGAGCTTCAGCACGACGAGCGGGGCGCCGAGCTCGAGCAGCTCCTGGGTGATCGCCCGCGGATCCTCGTAGCCCGTGAGCAGCCGCCCCTCGTCGAGGTTCGGCAGCACCACATCGCACTGCGGGATCGTGTAGCGCACGATGGCGCGGGCGGTCTGGAGCGGCCAGATGGCGGGCCGGATGTTCGGGTCGTAGCTGACGGTCACCTGCGCGGCGCGCGCCCGCTCGATCGCCGCGAAGACGGTCTCGCAGGCGCTCTGGCTGATCGCCTGGGTGATGCCGGTGACGTGCAGCAGCTTCGCCTCCTCGATCATGCCCTCGGGCAGGTCGGAGGGCTCGAGGTGGGACGCGGCGCTGTCGGCGCGGCGGTAGACGAACTCGCTTCGGCCGCCGTGCCGCAGGATGAAGTACAGGCCCGTCGGGTGCCGCTCGTCGGTGATCACACGGCTCGCGTCGACGCGCTCCTCGTGCCACAGATCCTGCAGCAGCGCTCCGAAGTGGTCGGCTCCCACCCGCGTCATGTAGCCGCTGCTGCCGCCGAGCCGCGATACGGCCACCGCGAAGTTCGAGCTGTCGCCGCCGAAGCCGATGCTGTACAGCGAGCCCACGCGGGGGCCGCCGAGGGACTCGGCGTTGAACTCGACGAGGGGTTCGCCAATGGAGATGATGTCAGGCATTGTCGTGGTGCTCTTTCAGACGAGGTTGTACTTGGCGAGGCCCTCGGAGAGCGAGCCCGAGCTCAGGATGAGCGCCGTCTGCTCGCGCTCGCGCTGCTCGATGAGGCGGGCCTCCTCGAGCACCTCGGCGACGATCTCCTGCGGCACGACGACCACGCCGTCGAGGTCGCCGACCATCAGGTCGCCCTGGCGCACCTCGACCCCGCCGATCGTCACCGGCTCGCCCGACGAGACCGTGCGGTAGCGGCCGACCGTGGTGGCCGAGATGCGCGCCGCGGCGAAGACGTTGAGCCCCGCGAAGTCCCGGTTGATCTCTTCGACGTCGCGCACGCCGCCGTCGATCACGGCCCCCTCGAGGCCGTTGACGGTCGCGCCCGCGGCCATCAGCCCGCCCCAGCACGCGACCGTCTCGTCGCCGCCGTTGTCGATCACGATGACCGACCCGGCAGGCGAGGCGTCGATCGCCTCGAGCGCGTGCGTCGGCGGCACCGGATCGCCGTCCCACGGCTCCTCCTTCACGGTGACCGCGGGCCCGACGAGCTTGCCGCCCGCCTGGCGCTGCACGCGCGAGTGCACGTAGCCGTGCAGACCGCGCACGCTGAGGGCGTCGGAGATGGACGGGGTGGTGATCGCGCGGTAGCCGGCGATGATCTCGGGGGTGATGGTCATGGTGGTTCGTCTCCTCACATCAAACATGTCTGGGGTGGTCGTTCACGGCGGCGAGCGCCGCGGCGGCGCGTTCGGTGACGCCGTGCTCCTCGCCGGGCGCGACCCTGCTCGGCGACAGCCTGCCGCCGAGTCCGACGGCGGCGGCGCCGGCGCCGAGCCACTCGCCCACCTGCTGCACGTCGACGCCGCCGCTCGGCACGATGACGAGGTCGGGCAGCGGCGCGAGCAGGTCGCGCACGAACGCGGGTCCGAAGCTGCGGGCGGGGAAGAGCTTCACGGCGGGGGCGCCGGCCCGCACGGCGCGCAGGGCCTCCGAGGGCGTCATCACGCCGGGCAGGGGCAGCAGGCCGCGCCGCAGCGACGCAGCGACGACCTCGTCGACCGTGGCGGGGCTCACCGCGAATCGCGCTCCCGCGTCGGCGGCCTCGTCGACCTGCGCGGCGTCGAGCACGGTGCCCGCCCCGATGCAGACGGCGTCGCCGTGCCGTCGCGACAGTCGGGCGATGAGCTCGGCGGCGCCCGGCACGCTGTAGGTGATCTCGATCAGGGTGATCCCGCCCGCGATCGCGGCCTCGACGGCGCGCTCCGCGTCGTCGGCGGTCTCGCTGCGCAGGATCATGATGATCCGCTCGTCGCGGACGCGCTGCAGGGTGCTCAGCACCCGCTCCTCGGGGGTCACGATGCGCCCCCCTGCAGATCGAGCGAGTTCACCCAGTAGAGGCGGGCGATCCGCGAGACGTCGGCCGGGGCGACGCTGCGCAGCATCACCGTGTCGCCGTCGACCTGCATGACGTTGCCGTAGTCCTGCAGGTAGAGGGTGTGGAAGCGCTCGGGCTCGAAGTTCAGCGTGACGGCGATGCGCAGCTTCGGGTCGCCGCTCGCGACGGCCGACGAGAGCTCCCCGCTCACCTTCGCGGGCGCGATGACCGCCATCGCGAGGTTCCAGCCGAGCAGCAGCACGGTGATGATCAGGATCGTGGCGACGGTGGGGTGCCGCACCACCTTCCAGGCGCGCTTCACAGTTCCGCCTCTTCCTCGTCCTCGACGCCGAGCATCGTCATGAGCCTGCCGCGCATGCGCAGGAACTCCGGGTCGCGGGCCGTCTCCTTCCACACCCGCGGGCGGGGCAGCGTCACGTCGAGATCGGCCGCGACGGTGGAGGGCCTGCCCGAGAGCACGACGACGCGGTCGGCCATGAAGATCGCCTCCTCGACGTCGTGGGTGACGAAGAGCACGGTGGGCCGCTGGGTCTCCCAGATGCGCAGCACCTCCTGCTGCAGCGTGCGCCTCGTCTGGGCGTCGATCGAGGCGAACGGCTCGTCCATGAGCATCATCGTCGGCTCGGTCGCGAGCACCCTCGCGACGCCGGCGCGCTGCCGCATGCCTCCCGAGAGCTCGTGCGGGTACTTGCGCTCGAAGCCCTCGAGGCCGACGAGCCCGATCATGCGCCGCGCTTCTTCGAGGCGCTGCGACTTCGGCATGCCGCGCATCTTGAGGCCGAAGGCGACATTCTTCTCGACCGTCATCCACGGGAAGAGCGCGAAGTCCTGGAACACCACCCCGCGGTCGACTCCGGGCCCCGTGATCTGCTCGCCGGCGAGCAGCACGCGTCCACCGGTCGCCTTGACGAAGCCGGCCACGATGTTGAGCATCGTGGTCTTGCCGCACCCGGAGGGTCCGATCAGCGACACGAACTGCCCCTCGGGGATCGTGAAGTTCACGTCGTCGATCGCGGTGACCCGTTCACCGTTGTACTGATCGACGTAGGTCTGTTGTACGTGTTCGATCTGCAGCAGACTCATCGTCCCACCTTCTCTACCATTCCCCATCGCTCGACCGTCGCCTTCTCGAGCGGCGCGAGGATGAGTGCGTCTGTCATGTACCAGAGGGCGCCGAGCACGATCATGCCGACGAACACCTGCGAGATGTCGCCCTGACGGCGACCGTCGAACATCATGAAGCCGAGGCCGCTCGTGCCGATGATGATCTCGGCGGCGATCAGCGCGCGCCAGCCGTAGCCGAGGCCGGTGCGGATGCCGCTCACGAGGCCCGGCATCGCGGCCGGCACCACCACGTAGGCGACCTCGCTGGCCCGGCCGGCGCCGAGGGAGCGAGACGCGCGGCGCAGGTTCTGCGGGATCGCGTCGATCCCGGCCACGATGCTGATGATCAGCGGGAACACCACGGTGTACACGATCACGATCGTCACCGAGGTGAGGCTGAAGCCGAACCAGATGATGAGGATCGGCAGCCACGCGATGTCGCCGATGGCCTGGAAGAACGAGAGCAGCGGCCAGCTGAACTTGCGCACCCACCGGTTCATCCCGATCAGGTAGCCCAGCGGGATCCCGATCCCGAGCCCCCACGCGGCCCCCACGGCGAGCCTCACGAGCGAGTCGGAGACGTACACCGGCAGGATGCCGCGCTCGATCATGCGCCACCCCTCGGCGAGCACCGTCCCCGGGCTCGCGAAGAACGCGGGCGGGAAGACGTGCAGCGCCGAGAGCAGCCACCAGGCCGCGAAGACGACGGCGAACGGACCCCACACGCGGATGCCGGGCACCTTCAGGGCGCGGCTCCAGAACGCGTCCCAGCCGAGCCGCAGGCTCGCTCCGCCGCCACCGCCGACGACCACGTCGGTCGCTTCGACCCGGGTCATCACTCCACCCCCGCTCGTGCGCCCCAGCGTTCGACGGTGCGCCGCTCGAGGGGTGCGAGCAGCAGTCGGTCCATCAGCAGCCAGAGCACCCCGATGACGATCATCATGAGGATGATGACGTCGGTCTCGTAGTACTGCCTGGCCAGGAAGAGGCTGTAGCCGAGGCCGGCCGCGGTCGCGATGATCTCGGCCGCGATCAGCCTGCGCCAGGCGAAGCCCATGCCGATGCGGGTGCCGGTGGCGATCGCCGGGGCGGCGCCCGGCAGATAGATCTGGAAGAACATGCGCAGCGGGCTCGCCCCGAGGCTGCGCGCGGCGCGGATCAGGTTCGTGGGGATCTGCTGCACCCCGAGCATCGTGTTGTACACGATCGCGAAGAACACGGCGTTGAAGACCACGAAGATCACGGCCGGGTCGCCGTAGCCGAGCCAGAGCGTCGCGAGAGGGATCCACGCGATGCCGGCGAGGGCGACCGAGAAGCGCAGCAGCGGGCTGAAGAAGCCCGATACGGCGCGGTTCATGCCCATCAGGATCCCGAACGGGATGCCGACGAGCACCGCGAGGCCCGCCCCGACGATGACGCGCAGGATGCTCACCCCCATGTGCAGCCAGAGCGTGCCGTCGCCGATCATCTCGCCCAGCGCGCCGAGCACCTGGGCGAACGAGGGGAACACCCGCGGCGAGACGTCGAGCACCGGGATCGCGATCAGCCAGATCGCGATCAGCAGCACGAAGGGGCTGGCGAACCAGGCGGCCTTCGAGAGCCCCGCCCGCAGTCGGAAGCCGTGGTGGCTCCCGACTGCGGGCTCGGCGGCGAGCTGAGCCATCAACCGCACATCCCCGCGGCCGGGTCGAAGACGAAGCCGTCGGTGATCCGTGCGGAGTCGGGCACCGCGGCGAGATCCTCGAACAGCTCGGGCGACTCGTCGGCGATCGTGTTGATCGGCCCGGGCACGAACACCTCGTTCACGTCGAAGGTGCCGTCGATCGATCCGAGGGCGAAGAGGGTGTCCTCGGCGTCGCTGAGGGCCTGGAAGTTGCAGGCCGAGATGCGCCCGTCGAGCTGCTTGATGTTGAAGGCCATGGCCTCCTGGGCGATGCCCTCGTCCATGCCCGACAGCCAGCGGGTCGCGGTCTGGGCCGCGTCGTCGGGGTTCTCGCGCATCCACTGGTCGGCGGCGGCGCGGGCGCGCAGGAACCGCTCGACCGCGTCGGGGTTCTGCTCGACGAAGTCGCGCTTCGCCACGATGTAGCCCATGAAGCCGATGTAGCCGCCGCCGCGCAGCACGGTCTCGGTGCCCTCGACCTGCTGCTCGATCGTCATCGGCCACGGGTCCCAGATCACGGCCGCGTCGATGCCGTCGGTCTGCAGCGCGACCGCGAGGTCGGTGGCGGCCGTGTTCACGATCTCGACGTCGTCGGGCGTCATGCCGTTGTCCTCGAGCAGGGCGAGCAGGTAGAGGTGGTTGATCGATCCGACGGTCACGCCGAGGCGCTTGCCCCGCAGCGAGCTCAAGTCGTCGCCCGAGACGCCGGCGTCCGACTTCGCCACGATCGCCATCGTCTCGTCGATGCCGAGCTGGGCCGCGCTGCCGGTGTAGTTGCCGACGATCACGTAGTCGGCTCCCTTGAGCACGGCGCCGATCAGCGGGGCGCCCACCTGGGCGAACTGGATCTGGTCGGTCTCGAGCGCGTTGAGCTGGTCGACGCCGCTCGCGAACGGCTCGGCGACCGCGACGTCGAGCCCCTCGTCTTCGAAGAAGCCCTGGTCGAGGGCGGCCGGAAGGCCGATCTGGTCGATCGCCGACACCCAGCCCGCGCTGAGTTCGATCTCCTCCGACTGGGCCGCGCCGCCGTCGCCGTCCTGCTGCGATCCGCCGCCGCTGCAAGCGATTAGCGAGGCCGCCAGGCCCGCCGCCAAAATCCCCGATCCGAGCCGGGCAAGTCTGCGCCGCATCACGGATCCTCCTTTCTCTCACGTCATTGTGGGTGCCCGTCCGCGCTCCGTCTTCGGAGGCTCGGGGCCGAGGTCTCTGCCTTCGTAGCAGTCTGCTCGACGGGTGACGATCCGACGAGCGCATCTTCTCAATGAGCGCTATCCGGATTCCGAATAGTCCCAGTTCAGCGGCGTGTTTGACGGCGTTCCGGCACGCCGCGAACGAGCTCGCCGGCGTACTCGGCACGGGATCGGGACGGGACGGGGCTGGACCACTCGTCGCCCGGGCGGGAGCGAGCGCCGCGGGAGCGGACGCACCGGGGCCGCGGGCGCTCCGACCCGCCGAGGATCAGGGTTCGAGGATCACCTTGCCGGTGGTGGCCCGCGACTCGAGCGCGGTGTGCGCCTCGGCCGCCTCGGCCAGCGGGAAGCGCGCTCCGATGCGCACGTCGAGCCCGCCGTCTGCGATGGCCCCGAAGAGCTCGCGGTAGCGCCAGGCGCGCTCCTCGGGGGTGCGCAGGAAGTGCCCGATCGAGGGACGCGTGATCGAGAGGGATCCGCCGGCGTTGAGCCTCTGCAGGTCGAACGGCGGCACGGGGCCGCTCGCCGCGCCGAAGAGCACGAGCTCGCCGCGCACCCGCAGAGCGCGCAGGGAGTCGTCGAACGTGCTCCGCCCCACGCCGTCGTAGACCACGGCGACGCCCTCGCCGCCCGTGAGCTCTCGCGCCCGGTCGGCGAAGCCGCCGTAGTCGAGCACCTCGTCGGCGCCGGCGCCGCGGCTGAGCTCGCGCTTCTCGGGGGTGGAGGCCGTGGTGATCACCCGCACCCCGCGCCGCACGAGCAGCTGGGTGAGCAGCAGGCCGACACCGCCCGCGCCCGCGTGCACGAGCACGGCCTCGCCCGCCTGCGGCTGCGCGGCCGAGGTCGCGAGGTAGTGGGCGGTGATGCCCTGCAGGGGCAGCGCGGCGGCCGCGTCGGCGGCGACCCCGTCGGGCACCCGCACCGCCCGATCGGCCTCGACCGCGAAGCGGTCGGCGTAGCAGTCGCGCCCCTCGGCCGTGGTGATGAGGTCGCCCTCGGCGAAACCCTCGACCCCGTCGCCCGCCGCGACCACGCGCCCGCTCGCCTCGGTGCCCGGCGTGTAGGGGAACGGCACCGAGTAGGCCCCCGACCGCCGGTAGGTGTCGATGAAGTTGACGCCCGCGGCGGCGGTCTCGACCAGCAGCTCGCCCGACCCCGGCTCGGGCACGGCGACCCGGCGCATCTCGAGCACCTCGGGGCCGCCGGCGTGGTCTGCAACGATCGCGCGCATAGTCATGGTTCGACCCTACGCCCGCGCCCTACGCCCGCACCACCCGCGGGCGGGTGGCCCGCGGCCTCAGCGCATCGAGGTGCGCGGAACCGGGAAGGGGTCGGCGAACGAGGCCCAGAGGGTCGGGCCGGCGGCGAACTCGGCGTCGGTGAGCGCCGCCGCGTCGAGAGCGGCGGTGAGGCGCTCGCGGTCGAGGTCGAGCCCGATGAACGCGATGTCCTGCCCGAGGCCGAGCATCTCGGAGCCGCCGGGCTCGCCATCGCCCGCGACGTCGCCGCCGTCGGCCTGCAGCGGGTGCAACGAGAACATCTGCCCCACGTGCTCCCAGTTCGCGGTGAGGTTCGGCCGGGAGGCGAGGCGGCAGAACCCGGCCGACCGCAGCACGGTGCCGAACTCCCCCCGCGCGATGCGCTGGTCGAGCAGATGCGAGAGCCGCTCGGGGTGCATGAGGCGCAGTTGCTCGTACCGGAACGCCGAGACTCGAGGATCGGTGATGTGCGGGTGGTAGTCGTCGTTGAGGATCCCGACCCAGCCGGGGCGCTCCTGCCCCGCGGTGTAGACCGTCGGCTCGACAGGGCGGGCGCTGCCGCTGCGGTCGAGCTGCAGCACGGCGTGCGGGCTCAGGTGGCTGACGACCGCCATGACGGCCGAGAGGTTGGGGGTCGAGAGCGGCTGCCAGTTCACGAGCAGCACGGTCGACGCGAACTCGATCTGCTCGGCGGCGATGAGCGCCCGCGAGCAGCCCTCCTCACCCGCGGGCGTGCGCCTCACGAAGTAGTCGTCCCGCCGCAGGTCGTCGATGATGTGACCCGCGTCGACCACGCAGGTGATGCCGACGAGCCGGGTGCTCCGATCCTCGTCGACGAAGGTGCCGATGAGGTCGGTCATCGAGATGAACGCCGGCGGTTCGACGACCGCGCGGCGCTCCCGGTAGGCCCACGGCACGAGCGCGGCGGCCTCGTCCACCGGATCGGGGGCCATGGCCAGGCGCGGCGCCGGCACGAGCATCGAGCCGGTCTCCTCGGCGAGGCAGCGGGCGGCGATCCCCCGCTCCGGCCCGCACGATCCGACCACCGCGAACACGTCGATGAGTTCCACGTTTCCTCCCTGCGTCCCGCGGGTGCGGGCTCCGTGCGACACCATGCTATATGATAATCATTCTCATCAAGAAGGAGGTTCGCCGTGAAGGTGCGCTCATCACTCAAGTCGCTGAAGAACCAGCCGGGCGCGCAGGTCGTGCGCAGGCGCGGCCGGGTCTACGTGATCAACAAGCTCAACCCGAGATTCAAGGGCCGCCAGGGCTGAGGCCGGCCCGAGCCGAGAACGGCATCGGCCCGCTCCCCCCGCGCCCACCGCCGCGAAGCGCCGATGACGGTGAGAGGGAGCGGTGCCGGTGCCCGAGGTCCGCAGATCAGGCCCGCCGCCGAACCCGCGCCACGGCGAGGGCGGTGAGCACGAGCCCGCCCAGCGCCCAGAGCACGAGCACGACCGCCGCGATCCCCGCCCCCGAGGCGCCCGTGGCCACCGCCTGGAACCCCCCGAGCGCCGCCCCGATCGGGCTCGCGTCGCCCACCGCGGCGAGCGGCCCCGGCACGGTCGACACGATGCCCACCGCGAAGGCGACCACCAGCAGCGCGAACGCGACGAACCTCCCGAAGCCTCCGAGCAGCGCCGAAAGCCCCTGCACCACGAGCGCGAACGCGACGCCCGCGAGCAGCGCCAGCCCAAAGAAGGCCGAGCCGCGCGCCAGATCGTAGCCGAGCGCGACCGGCAGCACCACGCCCGCCATCGCGCCCTGCACGGCGCCCATCGCCACCGCCGGCACCGCGCTGCGCAGCGTGATCCAGCCGACGCCGCGCGCCGCCTCGCGGGTGCGGCGCCACAGCGGCGCGAGCACCAGGAACATCGCCAGCGCGCCCGCCCACAACGCGATGCCCGCGAACAGCGGCACGCCCGAGGCGTTGAACAGCTCGTCGGTGCCGCCACGCGCCTCGACGGGCGCGATCGCCGTCTCGGCGAGCTTGTCGCGCTGCGCCTCGGTGTAGTTCGGGATGCCGCTCACGGCGTCGCCGAGCCCGCCGGCCAACTCGCTCGCCCCGTTCGCCGACTGCTCGGCGCCGGAGGCGAGCTGCGACGCGCCCTCGGCGAGCGCGGGCGTGCCCGCCGCGAGCTCGGAGGTGCCGGTGGCGAGCTGCGAGGCGCCTGAGGCGAGGCCGGAGGCGCCCGTCGCGAGCTGCGAGCCTTGCGCCGCGAACTGATCGAGGCCCGCTCCGAACTGATCGAGGCCCGCGATGAGCTGGTCGAGCTGCGCGCCGGGATCTCCCCCGCCCGCCGCCGCGCCTGCACCCAGGGTCGCCTCGAGCCGGCCCTGGGCCGCCGCGAGGCCGTTCATGCCCGACTGCACGCTCTGCAGTCCACCGCCGATATCCGCGGCGCGCTTGCCGAGAGTCGTCTGCAGAGACTCGCAGAAGGACGCGTCGGTACCCGAGGCGTAGCATTCACCCACGAGCGTTGCGATATCGCCCGGCAGCCCCTCCTGCTCATCCATGGCCGCGCGGACCGCGCCGAGCCCGTTCGCCACCTCGCCCTGCGGGGCGACGCTCTCGGCCTGCAGCTGGGCGAGCGCGCCGACGGTGGTCTTCAACTGAGTCGCGGCGCCGGCCGCGCCCTGCCCGAGCGGGCGGTAGGCATCGGCGAGCTGCGACGCCCCTCCGACGTACTGGCTCACACCCGAAGCAAGCTCCCCCGCGCCGTTCGCCAGCTCCCCCGCACCACCCGAGAGCTGCTGCGTACCGTCCGACAGCTGCCGGGTGCCGTCGGCGAGCGCGCCCGCGCCGTCGGCGAGCTGCGCACCGCCGTCGGCCAGCTGCCGCGCGCCGTCGGCCGCGTCACCGAGCCCGCTGTGCAGCTCGTTCATCCCGACGAACACGCTGCCGACGAACTGGGAGCCGAGCTGCTGGTTGAGCACGCTCGTGGCGGTCTGGGTGACGATGCCGCTCAGGGCGGTGTCGATGAGCCGGCCGCGGTCGCTCTCGGCGATGTCGATGTGCGCCTGCTCGGCGTCGTCGGGGCCGCTGGAGAGCGAGGTGGCCGCGGCCGAGAAGTTCTCGGGAATGGTGACGACGGTGGCGTAGCGGCCGTCGTCGAGGCCCTGCTCGGCGTCGTCCTCGTCGGTGAGCACCCAGGTGAAGTTGGTGCGCTCATCGTCGGAGCCCTCCCCAGGGGAGGAGGACGAAGCGGACGGGGCTCCGATCAGCTCGCCGGCCAGCACGCGGCCGAGCGGCACGGTCTGGCCGTCGACCTCGACGGGCTCGTCGTGGTTCACCACGGCCGCCGTGACGGAGTCGAGGCGATCGGTGGGGTTCCAGAGCCCCCAGAGCAGCAGTCCGGCGACGGTGAGCGGCACCAGCACGAGGCCGAGCAGCGTGGTCCAGTGCACGGGCCTGCGGCCGCGCAGCGGGGTGAGCGGAAGCGTGTCGTTTCGCATGTCGTTCACAGCCCTTTCTGCTCGCCCGCGGCGGGGGCGAGGGGGTGATCGGGGAGCCCCGGGAGCGCGGGGGCGTGTTCGGGGCGCCCGGCGGCGGGGCGGGAAGGCGCGACGAGCACGGCGCCGCGGGGCAGCAGTCGCTCGGCGAGCTCGCGCGACCCGAGCGCGATCACCGTCGGGGCGGGGGCGGATCCGCGGACCCCATCGATCTGCGCGGCCGCGAGCGCGGAGTGCGCGCTCTCCACGAGCGAGAGCGGCATCGGCCGCTCGCCCGCGGCGCGCAGGTCGAGCACCACGACCGAGGGGCGATCCCGCAGCGCGTCGCGCAGCGACTCGGGATCGGCCCACGCCGAACGCGCCCGCAGCGAAGAGGCCCGCTCGGGCAGCAGCAGCCCGTCGACCTTCACGGTTCCGGTGACGATGGAGCCGCGGCCGGTGAGCACCTCGGCGAGGGGCAGGGAGAGGGGATCGCGCGGGTCGAGCAGCAGGGTCTCGCCGGGCGAGACGCGCAGCTCGGGCAGGCGCAGGCCGCCGCGCAGCGCGAGCCGGTCGGCCGCGATTACGGCGTGCGGCATGTCGGACGGCCACTGCCGGTGCTCGATCTCGCGCGCGAGGCCCTCGCCCTCGACGTCGAAGGCGGGCAGCACGCGCGACAGCCAGCGCGGCATCCGCCACGCGCGATCGCCGAGCAGCGCCATGACGGCGGGAACGAGGGTCATGCGCACCACGAAGGCGTCGACGAACACGCCGACCGCGAGGCCCAGTGCGATCACCTTGATCGACGGGTCGCCCTCGGGAACGAAGGCCGCGAAGACGGCGAACATGATGAGCGCCGCGGCGGTCACCACCTTCGCACTGCCCACGAAGCCGCGGTGGATCGCGTCGTGCGCGCCCGCGCCGTGCACGTACTCCTCGCGGATGCGCGACACGAGGAACACCTCGTAGTCCATCGCGAGGCCGAAGAGCACGCCCATGAGGATGATCGGCATGAAGCTCAGCACCGGCCCGGTGGCGCTCACGTGCAGCGGCTCGGCGAACCATCCCCACTGGAACACGGCGACGACCGCGCCGAACGCGGCGCCCACCGACAGCAGGTAGCCGAGGGTGGCCTTGACGGGCACCCAGACCGAGCGGAAGACCATGGCGAGCAGGATCAGCGAGAGGCCGACCACGAGGATGCCGAAGGGCAGCAGCGCGTGCATGAGCATCTCGGAGACGTCGATGCCGACGGCGGTGAAGCCCGTGACGGCGAGGCTGACCCCGTACTGCTGCAACCACTCGTCGTGGTGCTCGCGCAGGGTGTGCACGAGCTCGGTGGTGCTCTCGGCGTGGGGCCCCTCCTCGGGCACGACCTGGATGATGCCCGTGTCGGCGCCCATGTTGGGGGTGGCGAGAGGCACATCGGCCACGCCGGGCACCTGGCGCACCTCGTCGGCGAGATCCTCCATGAGGCCGAGCGGATCCTCGCTCGTGATGATCGAGCCGGTGAGCAGCAGGGGGCCGTTGTGCCCCTCGCCGAAGTGCTCGCCCGTGAGCTCGTAGGTGACGCGCGCCGGATCGTCGGCGGGAAGCGAGGTCGCGTTCGGCAGGGCGAGGCGCAGGTCGAGCGCGGGGACCGCGGCGAGGCCGAGGGCGACGAGCACGGCGACGATCGTGAGCACCGGCCGCCGGGTGACGGCGCGCACCCAGCCGGCGAAGAAGCGGTCGGCCCGCGAGGGGGCGTGGGCTGCTGCATTCCCCGAGCCCGTCGAGGGGGACGCGGTCGCCCCTTCGGCGCGCTCGGGGGCCGACGGCTCGCCGGGCTCGGAGGGCGGCGCGGCGAGCGCTCGCCGATGCTTCTTCGGCAGGATGCGCATGCCCGCCATCGACATGATCGCCGGGGTGAGGGTCACCGAGATGAGCACCGCGACCGCGACGGCGGCGGCCGCGGCCACGCCGAGCGCGGTCAGGAAGGGGATGCCGGCGACCGAGAGGCCCACGAGCGCGATGATCACGGTGAGTCCCGCGAACACGACCGCCGATCCGCTGGTCGCCGTGGCGCGCGCGATCGACTCCTCGACCTCGGCCCCGGCCCGCAGCTGCTCCTGGTGCCGGCTCACGATGAAGAGCGTGTAGTCGATGCCCACGGCGAGGCCGAGCATGAGGGCGAGCATGGGGGTGGTCGAGGTGAGGTCGGCGAAGGCCGTGACGAGGAACATGCCCGCGATCGAGACGCCCACGCCGAGGATCGCGATGAGCAGCGGCATGCCGGCCGCGATGAGCGAGCCGAGGGTGAGGATCAGCACGATGAACGCGATCACCACGCCCACCGCCTCCGTGGGGCTGATGCCGGGCACCGCGGCGGAGAAGGCCTCGCCGCCGTAGGAGGCCTCGGCGCCGGTCGGCAGGCGATCCCGGATCTGCTCGGTGACCTGCTCGATGCCCTCGACGGTGGCGTCGGAGACGCTGCTGACCTCGCCTTCGAGCTGCACCGTGATGAGCGCGGCGCTGCCGTCGTCGGCGAGGCCGCCGCTCGCCTGCTCGCTGAAGGGGGTCTGCACCGCGGTGACCGCGTCCACGCCCTCGAGCTCGCTCGCGGCGTCGTCGATGATGCGCTCGTAGGAGGGGTCGTCGGCCCGCTGGCCGTCTGCGGCGACCACGATGATGGTGGCGCTCGTGCCGCTCACCTCGGGGAACGTGCGCCCGAGTTCGGTGATGGCCTGCTGCGACTCGGTGCCGGGAATGGTGATGGGCGCGTTGGCGCCCTGACCGAAGAGCGCGGCGCCGGCGCCCAGCAGGGCCAGCAGGGCGATCCAGAGAGCGAGCACGAGAACGCGGGCGCGGGTCGCCCAGCGGCCCAGGGCGTAGAGCAGCGTGGACATGCGTGCCTTTCGGTGGCGGGGGCGGGCTCCGATGCACGCGTGCATCGACTCGATACACCAGTGTATCGGGGACGATACACGCGTGTATCCGCGAGTTCTCAGCTTCGCGGGAGCGTGAGACAATGGCAGGCATGTTCCCCGCCGAAGCCGACTCCTCAGCGATCGGCGCCGCAGCGGATCCGGCCCCCAGCGCGCGGCGCCGGGAGACCCGCAACCGGCTGCTCGACGCGGCCGCCGAGGTGTTCACCGAGGAGGGCCTGCAGGGCGCCACCGTCGAACAGGTGTGCAGCCGCGCCGGTTTCAGCCGCGGCGCCTTCTACTCGAACTTCTCGAGCAAGGAGGAGCTGTTCCTCGCGACGCTGCAGCACCAGTACGAGCTGCGCGCGGCGCAGCTCACCCGTCGGGCCGAGGAGCTGATCCCCGACCTGCAGAGCTGCAGCGAACCTCTGCGGCCCGCTGAGGTGGCCGGCTACGTGCAGGAGTTCCTGGCGCCCGTCGACGCCGAGTCGGCGTGGTTCGCGCTCGAAACGGAGTTCATGCTGCTCGCGATGCGGGATCCCGAGCTCGCGCCGCCCGGTTTCGCGGGCTTCCTCGACGCGCTGAAGGGCGATCTCGCCGAGGTCGTCGAGAAGCTCGTCGACGCGGCCGGCCGCCGCTTCGTCCTGCCGGTCGAACGAGCGCTCGCCGTCTTCGACGGCCTCTACGACCGCGCGGCCCGGCTCGCGGCGATCTCCGGAGGCGCCGCCTCGGAGGGGTCGGAGGAGCTCGGGGACCGGATCACGGAGCTGCTCTTCGTGATCACCGAGGAGGCGCAGGGCGAGTGACCGGACTGCGCCCCCGCTTCTCGCGCCTCGCCACCGCCTCGACGGACGCTTCGACGGCCGATGCGAACGCCGCATAGAATCGACTCGTGCTGCTCTCCGATCACGACATCAACGCCGAACTCGAGTCCGGGCGCATCGGCCTCACCCCGAGCGAGGCGTCGATGGTGCAGCCGTCGAGCGTCGACGTGCGCCTCGACCGCTACTTCCGGCTCTTCGACAACCACAAGTACGCGGTCATCGATCCCGCCGCCGAACAGCCCGAACTCACCCGGCTCATCGAGGTCGATCCCGCCGAGGGCTTCATCCTGCACCCGGGCGAGTTCGTGCTCGGCTCGACCTTCGAGAAGGTTTCGCTGCCCGACGACATCGCGGCGCGCCTCGAGGGCAAGAGCTCGCTCGGCCGCCTCGGTCTGCTCACGCACTCGACGGCGGGCTTCATCGACCCCGGCTTCGAGGGGCACGTCACCCTCGAGCTCTCGAACGTGGCCACGCTGCCGATCCGGCTCTGGCCGGGCATGAAGATCGGGCAGCTCTGCTTCTTCAGGCTCTCGTCGCCCGCCGACCGACCCTACGGCGCCGGCGCCACGTTCTCCCGCTACCTGGGCCAGCGTGGGCCCACCGCCTCGCGCTCGCACCTCAACTTCCACCGCGCCGACGTGACGGTCACCGCCGAGGGCGCCCCGGGCGAGTAGCCCGCCGACCCGCATCGCATCATGACGTTCGAGCAGGCCGTACTGGGATTCGCCGTCGTCGCAGCCCTGCTCACCGTCGTGCCCGGCGTCGACACGGCGCTGGTGCTGCGCAGCTCCATCTCGCACTCGCGCGGCTACGCCGCCGCCACGGCCCTCGGTGTGCTGAGCGGCACGATCGCCTGGGGCATCGCGGCCGCCGTCGGGGCGACCGCGCTGCTCGCGGCCTCGACGCTCGTCTACCGGGTGTTCAGCCTCGCGGGGGCCGTCTACCTCGCCTGGATGGGTGCGAGGTTCATCGTCAAGAGCTTCCGCGGCGGGGTCGCGCAGGATGCCGAGCTGCCGGCGCTGCGGGGCAGCGCCCGGCGCGGCTTCACGACGGGGCTCGTCACCAATCTGCTGAACCCCAAGGTGGGGGTGTTCTACCTGGCGGCGATCCCGCAGTTCCTGCCCGAGGGCGTCTCGCCCATCGTGATGGGCACGGTGCTCGCGCTCGTGCACAACGCGTTCGGGCTCGTGTGGTTCGCGGCGCTCATCCTGGCCGGCTCAGCGCTCGGCGCTCGACTGCGCTCGCCCCGCGTGATGCGCTGGCTCGATCGGGTCACCGGCGGCGTGCTGCTGCTGTTCGGCGTCCGCCTGGCGCTCGACTTCCGCTCGGCCCCCTGACGCAGGGGCACGAGCGGTCCCCGCGACCGCCGGTCTTCCCCGAGTACCCGGCGCCCGCGCGGCTCAGCCGCGGGTGCTCCGCGCCGCCGCCCGCTCGTCCCGCTCGGCCTGCGCGGCCAGCATCGCGTTGTAGGCCTCGAGCTCGGCCTCGCCCGAGCGATCCGCGGCGCGATCCTTGCGCTTCTGCTCCTTCGCGTCGCTGCGCGACCACTGCACCGCGACCACCAGCGCGAGCGCGAGCGTCGGCAGCTCGCCGATCCCCCACGCGATGCCGCCCCCGGTCGACTGATCCTCGTGCGGCGTCGCCCCCCAGGTGCGGCCCATCGCCCCGTACCAGTCGGCGAGCAGCAGACCGTCGCCCGTCATCAGCGTCACGCCGAAGAACGCGTGCGACGCCATCGTGGCGAACAGCGTGACGAGCCGCAGCGGGTACGGGAAGCGGTAGGGCACGGGGTCGACGCCGATCATCGACAGGCTGAACAGGTAACCCGCGATGAGGAAGTGGATGATCATCCACTGGTGCCCCAGGTGCTCCTGCGCCGCCCAGCGCGCGATCGGGGTGAAGTAGAACACCCAGAGCGACCCCGAGAACACCACCGCCGCCACCGCGGGGTGGGTGATGATCTTCGAGTAGGGGGTGCCGACGGCCCACAAGATCCACTCGCGGCCACCCCACGAGCCGTCGGTGCGGCGCTCGACGGCTCGCAGCGCGAGCGTGACGGGCGCACCCAGCACGAGTACGAGCGGGATGAGCATGGTGAGCATCATGTGGCCCAGCATGTGCACGCTGAACAGGTACTGCTCGTAGGCGTTGAGCGCACCGTTGGTCGTGTAGAAGAGCAGCAGCATGCCCAGCACCCAGGAGACGGTGCGGCCGACGGGCCAGCGGTCGCCGCGGCGGGCGAGGCGGATCACGCCGGCCACGTACAGGGCGATGCCGAACGCGCAGACGAGCACCCAGGCGAGGTCGAACTTCCACTCGGTGAAGTACCGCTCGAAGACCAGCTCGGGGGGCAGCGGATCGCCGGTGAGCCACTCGGCCGGGCTGATGCGGCCGCCCTGATCGCGGGCGGGCTCGAGCGCGACCGGGGTGGCGGTGCGGCCGAGCGCCCCGGCGACACCGCTCGCGATGCCCATGACCGCGAGTTCGGCGACCACGAACCACGCGAAGACGCGCAAGCCGCTGCGCGCGATGCGGGGGATCAGGCGTGTGCGCTGCACCGCGCCGAACACGCCGAGCACCACGAGCGCCGCGGTCTTGAGCACGACCAGCTGCCCGTAGCCGGTGCCGAACAGCGCGTCGAGCGAGCCGATGCGCAGCCAGGCGCTCACCACGCCCGAGGCCATGACGCCGACGAAGGCGAAGAGCGCGAGCGTGGAGTAGCGCGCGGTGAGCACCGCGAGCCGCTGCCGGTCGACGACCCGCGCGACGAAGATCAGGGTGAGCAGCCCGCCCAGCCACACCGCGGCACCCAGCAGGTGCACGAGCAGCGAGTTGACCGCCAGGCCGTGCCCCGAGGCGCCCGCCGCGTGGCCCTGCTGCGCGAGCGGTAGGGCGGTGAGCAGCGCGGCGACGAGCACGAGCAGCGTGAGGCGGCGGCCTCGGATCGCGAACGCCAGCACCGTGGTGACCGCGGCCAGCAGCAGTTCGAGCATCCACAGCTGCCCGAGCTCGATCTCGGTGACGAACATGGCGAGTCCGGCGCCGAACTGCGGGTCGGGCGAGAACGACTGACCGGACACGTCGACGTAGGTGAAGAGGATCGTCGCGGCGCTCGCGACGGTGAGCACGGCGGCGGAGGCGGCGGCGAGGTCCATCGCGGCGCGGGTCTCCGCGGGCGGCTCGCCCTGACGGCGGGCGTCGGCCGCGCGCGGCCCGGCCGCGTGACCGGCCGGGTTCGCGCCCGCGAGCGCCCAGACCGCCATCACGACCGAGCCGATGAGCCCCGCCATCGACACGTTCACCAGCGTGCGGGAGATCGGCACGCCGAAACGCACCAGCGCGCCGGGATCCGCCAGCGTGCGCTCGTCGGCCGCGCCGCCGATGCCCAGCCCGACGAGCAGCGCCGCAAGGGTCGCCGCGAGCAGGATGGCGGGAGCGAGCACGCGCAGGTATCGGGGCACCGAACCAGCCTAACGCGGCTAGCCGGGCGTCTCCTCGGCGCGCCCCGCCGAGCCCGCTGACGGCCGGCGAAACGCAGAAGACCCCGGCGACGACGAGCGTCGACCGGGGTCTTCCGAAGGTGAAGAAGTTACTTCACGGCAGCCTTGAGCTTCGAGCCGACCGACACCTTCACGCGCTTGCCGGCGGGGATCTCGATGGTCTCGCCGGTGCGGGGGTTGCGACCGGTGCGGGCGGCGGTGGTCGCGGTCTCGAAGGAGATCCAGCCCGGGATCGACACCTTGTCGCCACCGGCGACGGTCTCGGAAACCGCGGCGAAGAGGCCGTCGATAACGCTCGAAACGGCGGCCTGGCTCTGGCCGGTCTCGGCCGCGATCTTGGCGACGAGCTCAGTCTTGTTGAGTGCCATGTTGTGTCCTTCCAGGGCATTGACGCGGGGCGTCCGCCCCTGATCTTGTTCAGTGTCCCCCACCCGTTGGGAGGGTCCGATCGGTTGATCGCGTACGAATCTACCCTAATTCGGCGGAATCCTGCGGATCTCACGTCGATTTCGCCGCAGAAACCCGAAAAAGGGAGTGGAATCCCAGGGTGCGGGCGGCGGAAACGACAAAGCGGGCGCGGATCCCGAAGGATCCGCGCCCGCTCGTCACCCGGTGGCGGCCGCGCTCAGCGGCACGCCCACCGGCGGACGACGTGTTACCAGGACGACTTGGTGATGCCGGGCAGCTCGCCGCGGTGCGCCATGTCGCGGAAGCGGACGCGCGAGACGCCGTACTTCGACAGCACGCCGCGGGGGCGGCCGTCGATGACGTCGCGGCTGCGCACGCGCACCGGCGAGGCGTTGCGGGGCAGCTTCTGCAGGCCCACGCGGGCGGCCTCGCGGCTCTCGTCGGTGCCGCTGGGATCGACCAGGGCCTTCTTCAGCTCGGCGCGCTTCTCCGCGTAGCGGTCGACGATCGCCTGGCGCTGCTTGTTCTTCGCAATCATGCTCTTCTTCGCCATGATTAACGCTCCTCTCGGAACTCGACGTGCTTGCGGATGACCGGGTCGTACTTCTTGAGCACGAGGCGATCGGGGGTGTTGCGACGGTTCTTCTTCGTCACGTAGGTGAACCCGGTGCCCGCGGTCGAGCGGAGCTTGATGATCGGACGTACGTCCTTGTCCTTCGCCATTAGAACTTCACCCCACGCTTCTGCAGATCAGCCACGACGGCCTCGATGCCACGGGCATCGATGACCTTGATGCCCTTGGCCGACAGGGTGAGGGTCACCTTGCGGCCGAGCGACGGCACGTAGTAGGTCTTCTTCTGGATGTTCGGATCGAACCGGCGCTTGGTGCGACGGTGCGAGTGCGAGATGTTGTGACCGAAGCCGGGAACGGCGCCGGTCACCTGGCACACTGCTGCCATGGTGTTTCCTCTCATACCGTGAGACCGGACGGCCTCACCCAAGATTTCTTGTCTGCAGGAGCCCCGGCCTGACGAATCACTCCGGTCTCGAAGCCGAGCGGCTCCCGCGGTCTGTGCACTGGGACGGCGCACAGCCAAAGATCGAGCCTAGACGAGGATCGCATCTTCCGCAACATCCGGGCGTGTCGCGGCACGACGGGCGGCCGCGCGATGATCGCCGCTGCGACGCTCAACCGAGGCTGTGGCGCTGATCCGCTTCGCCGTCGACCATGTCGACGGTCTCGTCACCGGCGTCCTGCGCCTGCGCACCGAGTCTGCCCCGGGTGAGGCGATTCACGATCATCGCGATCGCGCCGTCGCCCGTCACATTGGTGGCGGTGCCGAAGCTGTCGAGCGCGATGTACGCGGCGAACATGAGGCCGACCTCCATCGCGCCGAAGCCGAGCATCTGCACGAGCAGGCCGGCCGCCGCGGCGATGGCGCCGCCCGGCACACCGGGAGCCGCGACCATCATCACGCCGAGCATGAGGATGAAGGGGAAGTACGCGCCGAACGTCACATCGCCGCCGGTCAGCAGCAGCACCGCGATCGAGAAGCAGGTGATCTTCACCATCGACCCCGAGAGGTGGATCGTCGCGCAGAGCGGCACCACGAAGCCCGCGACCGAGTCGGAGACGCCGTTCTTCTTGGCTGAGGCGAGCGTGACGGGGATCGTCGCGGCCGAGGAGGAGGTGCCGAGAGCGGTGAAGTACGCGTCGCGCATGTTCCACAGGGCCCGCAGCGGGTTGCCGCCGGACATGGCCCCCGCCACGCTGTACTGCAGCAGGAGCACCACGAGGGTGAGCACGAACGAGACGATCACGACGAGCAGGAACTTGCCGACGACCTCGAGCGCCGCGCCGCTCGCCGAGAGATCCATGAAGATGCCGAAGATGAAGAGGGGCAGAGCGGGCACGATGATGCGCCGGATCAGCGACTCGATGATCGTGCGGAACTCCACTGCGCCGCGGAAGATGACGCGGCTGCGGAACGCCGTGAGCCCGATACCGATGACGAACGCGAGCACGAGCGCGCTCATGACGTCGATGACCGGCGCCAGCACGATCTCGGTCGCCGCCCCGTCCGGCGCCGCAGTGACGGTGAAGTAGGGGGCGAACCCCGAGCCTCCCGCGTCGCCCAGCTCGCGCAGACCGCCGCCGGCCATCGACGCCGAGAACAGCCACCGGCTCACGAAGTAGGCGAGCAGACCCGCAGCGACGGTCGAGCCGTAGGCGATCGCGGCCGTGACCCCGAGCCATCTGCCCGCGCCCTTGCCGAGCTCGGCGATCGCGGGCGTCACGAGGCCGAGGATGATGAGCGGCACCGCGAAGCCGAGGAAGCCCGAGAAGACCGAGTTGTAGGTGAGGAACACGGCGCCGAGCCAGGCGGGCATCACCGGTCCGAGCAGGATGCCGAGCACGATCGCGAAGATGATCCAGCCGAGCAGCGGAATGGAGCGGAGCAGTTTCATAGGTTCCTTCGGGCCGGTGACGGGCGGATCGCGCGGCGCTCGACGGCTCCGGCGAGGGCGCGCCCCGGCTCGGAGCGCTCCAGACAGTGTAAGCGCCGAGGGCGGCGCGCCCGCCGGGCCTCCCGGCGCAGCAGCCCGCGGGGCGGGCGTAGGCTGGAGCGGTGGACGAACAGCAGGCGGGGGCCGCGATCCGCTACGTGGCGATCGGCGACAGCTTCACCGAGGGCGTGGGCGATGAGCAGCCGGACGGATCGGTGCGCGGCTGGGCCGACCTCGTGGCCCAGGGCCTCGCCGACGCCGCGGGTGAACCGATCCAGTACGCCAACCTCGCGATCCGGGGCCGCCTGCTCGGCCCGATCATCGCCGAGCAGCTGGAGCCGGCTCTGGCGCTCGGCCCCACACTCGTGACCTTCAACGGCGGCGGCAACGACATGCTGCGGCCCGGCACCGACCTCGCGTGGATCAGCGCCGAGACGGAGCAGGCGCTGCGCCGCATCGTCGACGCGGGCGCCGAGCCGCTGCTGCTCGCCGGCGCCAACCCCACCGCGGGCCTGCCGGGCGGCGCCCGCGTGCGGGCGAAGGGCGACGAGCTGGTGCGCGAGGCGCGCGGCATCGTCGAGCGGCTCGGCATCCGCTTCGCCGACAACTGGAGCGACGCCGAGCTCGCGGGGCGCCAGTACTGGTCGCCCGACCGCCTGCATCTCGCACCGGTCGGCCACCGCCGCGTGGCGGCGAACGTGCTGCGCGCACTCGACCGCCCCGCCCCGATCGACTGGGTGCTCGACGCGGCGCCGATCCCGAACCCCTCGCGGCGCGAGCAGCTGCGCTACACCCGGGAGCACGTGGTGCCGTGGATGAAGCGCCGCCTCACCGGCCGCTCGAGCGGCGATGGGCGCACCGCCAAGTACGCCGACTGGACCTGGATCGCACCGCGCCCCTGACCGGCCGCAGCGCTGCGCGGAGGGTCGGTGCCGCGCCCGCAGCAGCCGATGCGGGACAGCCCGCGGTCCGCCCTCCGGGTTTCCCGATTCATACTTCGGGATGAGCCGAAATAGTACCCCGGGACGATGCGCGGGCCCGCGCCGCGCGCCAGGCTGGAAGCGTCGACCGAGCCGTGCGCGCAGCAGCCGCGGCGATCCGCCCGCAGCAGGCCCGGCGACCGCAGCCACGCGGCTGCGCGGGCCCGCTCACACCGGAAGAGCGCATGTCCTTTCTCACCCGCACCAGTCTGAAGAACCGCCTGATCGTCGGGCTCGCCACCGTCGCCGTCGCCGTGCTCGGCCTCATCTCGATGGGCTCGCTCAAGCAGGAGCTCATGCCCTCGATGCAGGTGCCCGCCGCCTTCGTGTCGGTGCAGTCGCAGGGCCTCGCACCCGAGGAGATGGCCCGCACCGTCACCGAGCCCACCGAGCAGGCCCTCCGCGCCGTTCCCGGCGTGACCCGTGTGACCTCGAGCACCTCGAGCGGCACCGCCGACGTCACGGTGGAGTGGCCCTTCGACGAGAGCGACGAGGAGACGCTGCGCGCCGTGCGCGCGGCGGCCGAGGCCCTGAAGCCGTCGTTCCCGAGCGGAACCGAGCTGCAGGTGTTCTCGGGCGGCGCCGACGACATGCCCGCGATGGTGCTCAGCGCCGGCACCTCGGGCGACGCCGCGGCGTTCGCCGATGCGCTCGCCCGCGAGGTCGTGCCCGCGCTGCAGGGCCTGAACGGGGTGCAGCGGGTCGAGCTCGCCGGTCGCGAGGAGCAGCGGATCCTCATCGCGCTGCGCCCGGCCGACGTCGAGCGGCTGAGGATCGACCCCGCGCAGATCGCGCCCGCGCTCGAGGCCCGCGGCGCGGCCATGCCCGCCGGTCAGGCCGACTCGGAGCGGGGCGAGCTCTCCGTCACCGTGGGCACGGGCCTCGGCTCCGTCGAGGAGATCGCCGCGCTGCCCTTCGCCGTCACCGCGGACGACGGCGCCGTCGCCCTCGTGCACCTCTCCGACTTCGCCGATGTGACCACCGAGACGGTGCCCGCCGACAGCATCTCGCGCGTCAACGGCAAGCCGGCGCTCACCCTGCAGGTGCTCCCCGCGCAGGGCGCCAACGTGGTCGACATCTCGCACGCCGTGACCGCCGAGCTCGATCGGCTCGCGCCCGCGCTGGGGGGCGAGTTCGTGACGATCTTCGACCAGGCGCCCTTCATCGAGCAGTCCATCCACGACCTCTCGGTCGAGGGCGGGCTCGGCCTGCTCTTCGCGGTGCTCGTGATCCTCGCCTTCCTCGGCTCGTGGCGCTCGACCGTGATCGCGGCCGTGTCGATCCCGCTCTCGCTGCTCATCACCCTCATCGGCCTGTGGTGGAGCGGCAACACCCTCAACATCCTCACCCTCGGCGCGCTCACGATCGCCATCGGCCGCGTCGTCGACGACTCGATCGTGGTCATCGAGAACATCAGCCGACGCCGCGGCTCCGGGCCGCTCACGATCGCGGGGGTCGTCGCCTCCGTGCGCCAGGTGGCGGGGGCCATCACCGCGTCGACGCTCACCACGGTCGCCGTGTTCCTGCCCATCGCGCTCGTCTCGGGCATCGCGGGTCAGCTCTTCCGCCCCTTCGCCGTCACGGTGACGATCGCGCTGCTCGCCTCGCTGCTCGTCGCGCTCACGATCGTGCCCGTGCTCGCGTACTGGTTCATGCGCGGGCGGAGCCGGCGCGTCGGCCGGGCCCGGGCTGCGGACGCGGCGGAGCCGGACACGGTCGACGCCGTCGCGCACCCTGCGGCGGCGGACGCCTCCGCCGCCGAGACCCGGGTACTTCCGGCCGCGCCCGCCGCCGAGGCCGTGCCGACGCCCGGGGCGGGATCCGCGGAGCCTCACCACGACGACGAGCTGGCCGAGACCCGCTCCGCCCCCGACCGGCTGCAGCGCGCCCTCATGCCGGCGCTCGGCGCCACCCGCCGCCACCCCGTGCTCACGCTCATCGCCTCGACGCTGGTGCTCGTCGCGACGCTCGCGATGACACCCTTCCTGCAGACCGACTTCCTGGGATCGTCGGGCAACGAGAGCCTGCAGCTCACGCAGACCCCCGAGCAGACCGGTGACGGCGCGCAGCTCGTGGCGGCCGCCGAGCCCGTCGAACGCGCCCTCGGCAAAGTGCCCGGCGTGCGCGACGTGATGACCTCGATCCCCGTCGGCGGCACCGCGGGCACGCCCACCAGCATCTCCTACGACGTGCAGCTCGACGACGGCGCCGACGCCGAGACCGTCGGCGACGCCGTCGAGCGCGCGCTCGAGCGGGTGCCCGACGCCGGCGACGTGCAACTGCTCACCCAGGACGCCTTCGTGGGCGGCGCCGGCGGCGGCATCGCCCTGCAGATCCGCGGCAACGACCCGGCCGCGCTGCGCGAGGCCAGCGAGCTGCTGGAGGCGCAGCTCGGCGAGTCGTCGAGCGTGCAGTCCGTACGGAGCGAGCTCACGGGAGAGCAGCCCGTGGTGCGCGTCAAGCTCGACGAGGATCGGGCCGCGCTGCTGGGCTTCGACCGCGCACTCGTGGCGGACGCCGTGCGCACCGCGCTCGAGGGCAAGACCGTCGGCCGAATGATGCTCGAGGGCCGCGAGCGCGACATCGTGCTGCGCACCCCCGGCGCCGAACGCACCGCCGAGCAGCTGGGGGCCGTCGTGCTGCCGGTCACGCCGCAGCAGACCGCGCAGGCCCAGAAGCTCGCCGCCGACGAACTCGAGCAGAAGGCCGAGGCCGAGGCCGAGACCCAGCGCGCCAAGGCGGCGGGCGAGCTCGCCGAGCAGCTGAACGAGGCAGGGGCGCAGCGCACTCAGCTCGTCTCCCAGCTGGGAGAGCTGAACGCGCAGCTCGCCGAGCTGCAGAGCCTGCCGGTCGTGCCGCAGCAGCCGCAGGATCCCGCCGATGAGGCCGTCGCGCGCGCCCACATGGAGCGCGCCGAGCAGCTCGCCGCGATCGAGGGCGCCATCGCGGGGGCGCGCAGCGGCATCGAGGGCATCGACGAGCAGATCTCGGCGCTGCGCCAGGCCCAGTCCGACGCCGCCGAGCAGCTCGTGCAGCAGCAGCAGGCCGAGGCCGAGCAGAAGGCGGCGGCACGGGTCAGCGGCACCGCGATCACCCTCGCCGACATCGCCTCCGTCGAGGAGGAGCTCACCGCCCCGACGATTACGCGGGCCGACGGCGAGCGCCAGGTCACCCTCACCGTCACTCCGCGCAGCGGTCAGCTCGACGCCGCGAACGCCGCCGTCGAACGCGCCATCGCCACCGCCGAGCTGCCCGCGGGCGTCGGCTTCGAACTCGGCGGCGTCAGCGCCGAGCAGGACGAGGCGTTCGCCCAGCTCGGCGCGGCGATGCTCGCCGCCATCATGCTGGTGCTGCTGGTGATGGTCGCCACGTTCCGCAGCTTCCGCGGCCCTCTCGTGCTGCTCATCTCGATCCCGTTCGCGGCGACGGGAGCGATCCTCGGCCTGCTGCTCACGAACACCCCGCTCGGGCTGCCCGCGCTCATCGGCCTGCTCATGCTGATCGGCATCGTCGTCACGAACGCGATCGTGCTCATGGACCTCGTGAACCGTCTGCGCGCCGCCGGCGCATCGCTCGAGGAGGCCGTCGAGCACGGCACCCGTCTGCGCCTGCGCCCGATCCTCATGACCGCCGCGGCGACCATCTTCGCCCTCGTGCCCATGTCGCTCGGACTCACGGGCGGCGGCGTGTTCATCTCGCGCCCGCTCGCCATCGTGGTGATCGGCGGCCTCGTCTCGTCGACGCTGCTCACCCTGGTGCTCGTGCCGATCCTCTACACCCTCGTCGAGCGGCGCCGCGAGCGGGTCGCCCTGCGACGGGCGCGCCGCAGGGCGAAGCGCATCATCTCGCGGAGGAACCGGGCGGCGGCGTGATCGCGATCTCGCCGCCCGCCTCGGCCGCGGCCGGGCCGGCCAGCCCCTTGGTCGCGCCCGCGCCGCGGCCGCCGCGCGCCGCCGCGAACCGGGCCATGCGTCGCCCGAACCACGACACCGTCAGGTTGATCGCGAGGTAGATGACCACCGCGACCACCCAGAAGGTGAAGAGGTAACGGTTGCCGTAGAACGTCGAGGCGTCCTTCACGGTCTTCGCGAGCTCGGAGTAGGCGACGATGTAGCCGAGCGACGTGTCCTTCAGCAGCACCACCATCTGCGCCACGAGGATCGGCAGCATCTGGGTGAAGGCCTGCGGGAACTCGATGAGCAGCCGCGTGCGCACCGGGGTGAGGCCGATCGACAGGCCGGCCTCGCGCTGCCCCTTGTTCAGCGCGAGGATGCCCGCCCTGAGCGCCTCGCCCACGATCGCGCCGTTGTAGATGATGAGCGCGATCACCACCGCCCAGAACGCGCCGGTCGACGCGACGAGCAGGATGAACAGCATCATGAGCAGCACGGGCATGCCGCGGAAGAACTCGAGGATCACGGCCACCGGCACGCGCACCAGCGCGCTGTCGGCGAGGCGTCCGAAGACGAAGAGCATGCCGAGCAGCATGGCGCCGACCATCGCCACCGCGGCGGCGCGGATCGTGTTCCACGCGCCCCGCCCGATGTACTGCCACACCTCCGAGTAGGCGAGCACGTCCCACCGGGAGGGGTCGAGCATGCCCGGCGTCTCGTTGCCGTTGACCGCCACCTGCGGCTGGATGAGCCGCCAGACCACCCAGCCGAGCAGCGCGGCGAGCGCGAGCACGCCCAGCACCGAGATGATGCGCGACCGCGTGCGCGCCTTCGGGCCCGGCGCGTCGTAGAGAACCGTCGCCTGACTCATCGCAGCACCCGCACTCTCTTCTCGATCTGCCCGGCGATGAGGCCGAGCGGAATGGTGATCAGCAGATAGAAGCAGGCGACGCCGATGAGGATCGGGATCACGGCCTGCCCGTTGGCGTTCGTGAGCTGCCTCGCGGTGGCGAACAGCTCGACCACGAAGAAGCCGCCCGCGACCGAGGTGTTCTTCGTGAGCGCGATGAACACGTTGATCAGCGGCGGCACCACCATGCGCAGCGCCTGGGGCAGCACCACCAGGGTGAGGGTCTGCCCGAAGGCGAGGCCGATCGACCTGGCCGCCTCGGCCTGCCCCACCGGCACGCCGTTGATGCCGCTGCGCAGCGCCTCGGCGACGAACGGCGACGTGTAGATCGCGAGGCCGATCGAGGCGAGCACCTCGTAGGGCGGGCGGCTCGGCACGATGAGCGGCAGCACGAACACCATGAACATCAGCAGCAGCGTCAGCGGGGTGTTGCGCACCAGCTCGGTGTAGACCGTCGCGAAGGTGCGCAGCGACGCCACCGGCGAGATGCGCATGGTGGCCACCACGAGGCCGATGGCCATCGCTCCGAGGCCGCCGAAGACCAGCAGCCTGAGCGTCATCAGGAACCCGGCGAGGATGTCGCCGGAGTTCGCGATCAGCACGTCCACGGTGCGGTGTCCTTCCTGCCGGATCGGCGGGGCGGCTCGCGCCGCCCCGCCGACGGATCAGTAGCAGTCGATGGCCGGCGGCTCGGGCGTGGAGAGCACGGTGCCCGCCGTCTTGTCCCAGGCCGCGGCCCAGGCGCCGTCCTCGAACGACTGCTCCAGCACGTCGTTGATGAAGTCGCGGAACTCCTGGTCGTCCTTCTTCAGGCCGATGCCGTAGGGCTCCTCGGTGAACGGGTTGTCGACCACCTCGAACTCGCCCTCGTTCTGGTCGGCGAGGCCCGCGAGGATCACGTTGTCGGTCGAGACCGCGACGACGTCGCCCGAGCGCAGCGGCTCGAGGCAGTTGGAGTAGGTGTCGGTGGCGAGCACCTCGACACCGGCCTCCTTGAGGTTCTCCTCGGAGGTCGAACCGGTGACCGAGCAGACCCGCTTGCCCTTCACGTCGTCGATGCCGGTGATGCCCTCGGGGTTGCCCTGCAGCACGAGCAGATCCTGGCCTGCGATGTAGTACGGACCCGCGAAGTCGATCACCTGCTTGCGGTCGTCGTTGATCGTGTAGGTGGCGACGACGATGTCGACCTCGCCGTTCTGGATGAACGGTTCGCGATTCGCCGAGACCGCTTCCTTCCACTCGATCTGGTCTTCGCTGAGGCCGAGATTCGCGGCGACGAGCTTGCCGATCTCGACGTCGAAGCCCTCGGGCTCGTTCGAGGCCGGATTCATGAGGCCGAAGAGCGGTTGATCGTATTTCGTGCCGATGGTGATCTTGCCGGCGTCGTGCAGCTTCGCCATCGTCGTGCCCTCGTCGAAGCTCACGTCCTCGGCCGGCGCGGGTGCGGCGTCATCGCCGGTCTCGTTCGGCGATCCCGACGCGCAGGCGGTGAGCAGCAGCGCTCCGGCGGCCGCCATGACCGCCGCGTACTTGGTGATTCGCATCATTTCCTACTTTCTCTTCGTCGGTTCCGGGGGTGCCGGCCGTTCGATTTCGGTACGGACGCGCACGGTTGCGCGCCAGGATCAGTGGCCCAGGATCTTCGACAGGAAGTCCTGCGCTCGAGACGTCTGGGGGTCGGTGAAGAACTGCTCGGGGGTCGCCTCCTCGACGATCTGGCCGTCGGCCATGAAGAGGATCCGGTCGGCGGCCCTGCGGGCGAAGCCCATCTCGTGCGTGACCGCGACCATCGTCATGCCGTCGTTCGCGAGGCCGATCATCACGTCGAGCACCTCGTTGATCATCTCGGGGTCGAGGGCGCTCGTCGGCTCGTCGAGCAGGATCAGCTTAGGCTCCATCGCGAGGGAGCGGGCGATCGCCGCCCGCTGCTGCTGACCGCCCGAGAGCTGGGAAGGCAGCTTGCGCGCCTGGTCGGCGATGCCCACCCGATCGAGCAGGGCCATTGCCCGCTCCTCGGCCGCCTTGCGGCCGAGGCCGCGCACCTTGACGGGGCCGAGCGTGACGTTCTCGAGGATCGTCTTGTGCGCGAAGAGGTTGAAGGCCTGGAACACCATGCCCACGTCGGCTCGCAGCTTCGCGAGGCCCTTGCCCTCCTCGGGCAGCGGCACGCCGTCGATCGTGATGGTGCCGGAGTCGATCGTCTCGAGGCGGTTGATGGCGCGGCACAGGGTCGACTTGCCCGATCCCGACGGCCCGAGCACGACCACCACCTCGCCGCGGCCGACCTGGGTGTTGATGTCGTTGAGCACGTGCAGCTCGCCGTAGTGCTTGTTGACCGCGTCCATGATCACGAGCGGTTCGCGATCATCGCGGACTACTCTGACCGCTGTCGTCTTTCCCATGGGCCGATCGTAGGCAGCGGCCTCAGCTCGGTGGGAGGGCTTGCGGCGGGAGGCGACACCTCTGTATAATTTGCCGAAACACCTGATCACAGGGCATAAATCACGCGCGTGGACCCGAATCGCGAGCTCGCGGCACCGAGGGCATCACCCCCGACGGCAATCGTTATCGTTCTGTCACTCCCCGGCCGCGACCTGCGTCGACGCCTTCGCACGGCAGCGCTCGCAGAGGCCGAAGAGGTCGACCACGTGCTCGATCTCGGTGAAGCCGTGCTCGGCCCCGACCTTGCGCGTCCACTCCTCGACCACGGTGGCGGAGAGCTCGCGGGTGTCGCCGCAGCTGCGGCAGATGAGGTGGTGGTGGTGGCCCGTCATCGTGCACGAGCGGAACAGGTTCTCGCCCTCGGGCGACTGCAGCGAATCGGCCTCGCCCGTGTCGGTGAGGCTGGCGAGCGCGCGGTACACGGTCGCGAGACCGATCGTCGACCCGCCGTCGCGCAGCTCCTGGTGCAGCTGCTGCGCGCTCACGAACCCGCGCGCCTCGGCCAGGGCCGCGCGCACCGCCTCGCGCTGCCACGTGTTCCGTTTCGGCTGCACAGCGCGCCTCCTCTCCCGGGGAGCGACCCCCGCATCTGCCCTCAACCGTAGCGAAGTTCCCTCGATTCGGGCACCACGCGGGCGGGTGAGCACGGCTCAGCCCGGGTGCGATCCCGGCGCCTCCGGCACGCCCATCGCCGACGCGGCGCCCACGGCGGCCCCGGAGCGCCCCGCCCCGCGGCGCGGCAGCAGGGCGCGGATCGCGAGCGCCACGAGGAACATCGCCGTCATCACGAGCCCCACGGATCCGCCCGCCGCGATCCCGAACTCCCGCGACGCCCACAGCCCGACGAGCCCGCCCGCGACGCCGATGCCGGCCGCGATCGGCGGCAGCCACTCGATCCGCGACGTCAGCGCCCGCGCTGCGGCCGCCGGGCCGATGAGCACCGCGACGCCCAAGATCGCCCCCACAGCCGGCATCGCCACCACCACCGAGGCGGCCACCACCCCCGACACCACGAGCTCGACGGGCCAGGCGCGGAAGCCCGCGGCCGCGAACCCGACGGGGTCGAAGGTGTGGAACAGGATCGGGCGCCGCGCCGCCGCGAGCACACCCGCGACGAGCACCAGCACCACCGCGGTGACTCCCACGTCGCTCGCGGTCACCCCGAGCGGCGAACCCACGAGCAGCGCCTCGACCGGCACCCCGAGGCCCGGGTTGAGGCTCGACAGCAGTGTGCCCAGCGCGAAGCCGAGCGAGAGCACCACACCGCTCGCCACCTGCCGGCCCTGCCCCGGGATGCGCGAGAGCAGCGTCATCACCAGCACGAGCAGCAGCGCGAACAGGGCCTGCCCGAGCAGCAGATTCCAGCCGAGCACCGCGAAGACCACGCCCCCCGGGAACGTCGCGTGGCTCAGCGCGACCGCGAAGAACGAGCGGCGGCGCAGCACGATGAGCGTGCCGGCCAGACCCGAGAGCAGGCCGAGCAGGATCAGCTCGACGGCCGCGAGCGCGAAGTAGTTCATGCGCGCCCCCGATCCCGCACTGTACGCACCGCCGCCGCCAGCAGGTACACGGCGATGAGCAGCAGCACGACCACCGAGCCGGGCGAGACCGTCGCCCCCGCGCCGACCGACCACTCGAACGACAGCCACAGCCCCGCCGCGCCAGCGAGCAGCGGCAGCAGGATCGCGATCGGGATGAGCAGCGCGAATCCGCGCGAGATCAGGCGGGCCGCGGCCATGGGCACCGTCAGCAGCGCCACCACCATGAGCACGCCGAGGGCCTGCACCCCGGCCACCGTGAGCAGCGCCACCGCGACGCCGAGCGCGAGGTCGGTGCGCAGCGTGCGGAACCCCGCGGCCTCGAAGCCGGCCGGGTCGAAGGCGCGGAAGAGCTGCGCACGGCGCGTGACGAGCACGATCAGGATCGCCGCGACGGCCACCACCAGGATCTGCCAGAGCTGCGCCGACGTCACCGTGAGCAGGCGGCCGAAGAGCAGCTCCTGCAGCTGCGAGACGTAGCCCTCCTGTCGCGAGACGAGCACCACGCCCAGGCTGAACAGGCCCGTGAGCACCACCGCGATCGCCGCGTCGGCCCCGATCCCGCGCCGCTCGATCACCGTGAACAGCACCGCCGCCAGCAGGGCGGCGACCACCGCGCCGGGCAGCACGCCCGCGGTGCCGCCGAGCGCCGCCCCCACCACGAGCCCCGGGAAGACCGCGTGCACGAGGCCGTCGCTCACGAACTCGAGCTCGCGGAAGCTGATGAAGAGGCCCACCACCCCCGCTGCGACCGCGAGGATCGCAACCGTCACGAGCGCGCGCCACATGAACGGCAGTGCGAAGATCTCGAGCGCGGACGACGCGATCAGAGCGACCACTACTCGGTCTCCCGGGTCGTGGTGACGGTGTGGTGGTCGAGCTCGACCGTGGTGTCCTGGAAGGCGTGCTGCACCGCGTCGAGCGTGAGCGCCTCGTCGAGCGGGCCGAACGCGGCGGGGTGCCCCGGCTGATCCGGCGTGTGGCCGCTCGCCAGCAGCAGCACGTGCGTGCAGGCCTGCTGCGCGATCTCGAGGTCGTGCGTCGACACGATCACGGTGCGGCCCTCGTCGCGCAGCTCGCGCACCAGGCGCAGCAGCGCATCGCGGTTCTCGCGATCCAGTCCGTTGAACGGCTCGTCGAGCAGCAGCAGCTGCGGATCCGACACGAGTGCCCGGGCCAGGATGCCGCGCTGCTGCTGGCCGCCCGACAGCTCGCCGAAGCGGCGCCCCGCGAACGCGGCGAGCCCGACGCGCTCCAGAGCCGCGGCCACCGCGGCGCGCCCCTCGCGACCGATGGGTCGCAGCGCCCCCCGCGAGCGGTACAGCCCCATCGTCACCACCTGGCGCAGACTCACCGGCAGCGTCGTGTCCCGGCTGTCGGTCTGCGGCAGCGTGCCGATGCTGCGCCGGGCCCGATCCGGCGAGCCGCCCAGCACGCGCACCTCGCCCGCCGTGAGCTCGGCCAGCCCCAGGATGCCGCGCAGCAGCGTCGACTTGCCCGAGCCGTTGGGACCGATCAGCGCCACGGCCGCACCGCGCGGCACGTCGAGCGAGAGCCGCTCGACGCGGGTCTCGCCGGCATAGCCGAATGCCGCGCCGTCGAGGACGAGCGCGGCTTCGGAGGCGGAGGGTGCGGCTGTCACCCTTGCAGACTAGCGGGAAGCGGCTCGGGCGCAACGCCCCAGGCTTCGAGGATCACACGCGTGTTGTGCACGGTGGCACCGATGTAGGTGTCGGTGCTGACGTCGCCGTCGCCGTCGCCCGGAGCGCCGAGCGAGTCGGCGTAGAGCGACTCGGCGTCGACGACCTCGACGCCCGCCTCGGAGGCGATCGTCTGCGCCAGCTTCGGGCTCATCGACGACTCGACGAAGACGGCCTTCACGCCGTGCTCCTTGATCGAGGCCACGAGGGCGTCGATGTCGGCCGCGCTCGGCTCGGCGTTGTCCTCGAAGCTCGGCAGGATCGATCCCGCGAACTCGATACCGTAGTCGTGGAGGTAGTAGCGCAGCGAGTCGTGGCCGCTCACGAGCACGCGATCCTCGGCGGGCACGCGCTCGAACTGCGCAGTGACCCAGGTGTCGAGGTCGCCGAGCTGCTGGAAGTACGCCTCGGCGCGCGCGGCGTAGTCGTCGGCGTGCGCGGGGTCGGCCTCGCCGAGGCCCGCGGCGATCTCCCGCACCATGCCGGATGCGTTGCGGGGGCTGGTCCAGATGTGGGGGTTCACGTCGCCGTGGTCGTGGTCGTGCTCCTCCTCGGCGTGGTCGTCGTGAGCGTGGTCGCCCTCGGCCTCATCGTGGGCGTGCGCGTCGGCCTCGTCGGCGGCGTGCGCGTGATCCTCTTCGGCATGATCGTGATCATGATCGTGGGCCTCGCCGCCCTCCGCGGTGATCTCGCGCAGCAGCTCGGGATCGAGGCCGTCGGCCGCGGTGACGACCTCGCCGTCGAAGCCCGACGCCTCGATGGCGCTGTCGATGAAGGTCTCGAGCCCGGCGCCGTTGACGATGAGCACGTCGGCCTCGCCCAGGACGAGCAGATCGGCCGGGGTGGGATCGAAGTGGTGGGCGGAGCCTCCGGGGGCGAGCAGGCCGGTGAGCTCGATGTCGTCGCCGCCGACCTGTCCGGCGAAGTCGGTGAGCTGGGTGGTGGTCGCGACGACCTTGAGCTCGCCGGATCCGCCGCCGGCCTCGGCCGATCCGCTGCACGAGGCGAGCAGCAGAGCGGCGGCGAGCGCGGCGCCGCCGAGCACGGCGGGCTTCGCGAAACGGAGCGTGTGTGAGGTGTGGGGCATGCTGCACTTTCTAGATGAGAACGAGTATCACTCTAGCGGACTCTGATAATCGTTCGCAACAACGGCGATGCAGGCGCCCGCGCCGCTTCCCCCTCCACGACCCAGCCGTACCCCGCCGCGCCTCGGGAGGCGAGCGCGGAAGACCAGCGCTTAGAGTGGCGGTATGAGCGAATTCCCCGGCACCGCCGTCGACCTGCAGACCGCCCTGCGCACCGGCGGGATCTCCGCGCGCGAGACCGCCGAGCACTTCCTCGGCCGCATCGCCGAGCGCCCCGACCTCGGCGCCTTCGTCACCGTGACCGCCGAGCAGGCGCTCGCCGAGGCTTCGGCCGCCGACGCCCGGTTCACGGCGCTCACGCCCGAGGAGCGCGCCGTGCCGGGCGCTCTGCCCGCGCTGCACGGTCTGCCGATCGCGCACAAGGACCTCGTCGAGGTGGCGGGCGCTCCCACCACGCGCGGCACGGCCGCCCTGCCCGCGGTCGTCGCCGAGCACGATCACACCGGCGTCGCCGTGCTGCGCGCAGCCGGAACCGTCTCGCTCGGCAAGACGCAAGTGCCCGAGCTCGGCCTCAACGCCTACTCCGAGAACCTGGTCGCGGCGCCGGCGCGCAACCCGTTCGACCCCGAGCGCACGCCCGGCGGCTCGTCGGGCGGCAGCGCCGCCTCGGTCGCCGCCGGCCTGCTGCCCGTCGCCCCGGGCAGCGACGGGGGCGGCTCGATCCGCATCCCCGCCCTCGCCTGCGGGCTGATCGGACTGAAGCCGGGCCTCGGCACCGTGCCCACCGACGTGATCGGCGGCCCCCTCGACGACTTCGGGGCGCCGAAGCTCGTGGTGAGCGGCCCGCTCGCCCGCACGGTCGAAGACGCGGCGCTGCTGCTCGACGCCATGACGGGCTCGCCGACGCCCGCTCTCGCCGCCGTGCGCGAGGCGGAGGGGCTGACGGCCCTGCGCATCGGCATGAGCGCCGCCTCGCCCTTCGAAGCGGCGCACCCCACCCCGATCTCGGCAGAGGCGCGCGCCGCCTACGAGGCCGCCGCGGCCGGGCTCGCCGCGCACGGGCACCACGTCGAGCAGGCGTCGATCGCCTACGACCCGCGCTACACCGAGGTCTTCACGAGCTGCTGGATGGCCGGGCTCTCGCTCATCGAACTGACCCCCGAGGCCGAGGCGCGCCTCACGCCGTTCACGCGCGTCTTCCGCGAGCGCGCCCTCACGACGCCCCGCGAGACCCACCTGCGCGCCGCCGAGGAGCTGCGGGGCATCGCGGCGGGCCTGCGCGCCGAGTGGGGCCGGTACGACGTGGTGCTCACGCCCGGCCTCGCAGCGCTGCCGCCGCGCATCGGGGCCTTCGCCGAGCTCGACGCCGACGCCGACTACCGCGCGCAGTGCGAGTGGACGCCCTTCACCTCGATGGTCAACGTCTCGGGCCTGCCCGCGATCGCGGTGCCGATGCTCGACGCGCCGAACCCCGACGGGGCCGGGCGGCTCCCGATGGGCGCCCAGCTGATCGGCCGCCCCGGCTCGGAGACCCTGCTGCTGCAGCTCGCGGCGCAGCTCACCGCGGCCTGAGCGGCCCGGCATCCGCCTCAGCGCGTCCCGAGCCCCCGCCCCGGGACGTGTCCGGCAACCCCTACGGCAGCGGGTCGATCGGGTCGCCCATCAGCTCGCGCGCCTGCTCCATGAGCGCGAGCGTCGCGAGCGTCCGGTCGAGCGGGCGCAGCGGCGACTCCGTGAGCCCGGCGTCGATGCAGCGGGCCGCCTCGAGCGCCTCCCAGAACAGCTGGGTGTGCGCGAGCGCGGGCTCCTCGTAGCGCAACTGCTCGCCGTCGTGGAAGCGCACCGCCACCCCGCCGGGCTGGTAGAAGGGCGCGTCGAGCGAGAGCGTCGCCTCGGTGCCCGCGATGTAGGCCGTCGTGGGCGTATCCGCCAGCATCGAGGCGCTCACGGTCGCCTGGCGATCCGCGTCGTCGCCCAGCAGCGCGTGGAACTGACCGATCGCGCCCCGCCCCTGCGCCCCGGGGGCCGCGCAGCGCTGCCCGTGCGCGGCGAGCACCCGCAGGCCGGGCAGCGCCTCGTTCGCGAACATCATCACGTAGGTGCCGATGTCGTTCATCGCGCCGCCGCCCTGCGCGGGGTCCATCGCGCGGTGATGGCCCACGAGTCGCTCGCCGAGGTTCGCGTGCACCTCGACGACGTCGCCGAGCAGGCCCCGCTCGAGCACCTGGCGCACCACCGAGAACCGCGGCAGCGCGAGCGACCACACCGCCTCCATGGCGAACAGCCCTCTCGATCGCGCGTAGGCCGCGAGCGCTCGCGCCTCGGCGAGCCGCGGCGTCATCGGCTTCTCGATGAGCACCGGCTTGCCGGCCGCGAGCGCGAGCGACGCGTGCGCGAAGTGGTCGAGGTGCCCGGTCGCCACGTAGACGATGTCGGCATCGCTCGCCACGAGTTCCTCGTAGCCGCCGCAGGCCCGCTCGATGCCGTACCGGGCCGCGAACTCCTCGGCGCGGGCAGCGGTGCGCGATCCGACCGCGACGACGCGCTGCGAGGTGTGCTGCTGCAGCGCCTCCACGAAGCGGGCCGCGATCCAGCCGGTGCCGAGGATCGCCCAGCGCAGCGAGGGGCCGGCGTGCGGGTCGGGCACGACCGGCTGCGGCATCACCCGCTCGCTCATCGCGCGCCCCCGGCCTGCGCCACGGGCGCGAACGCGCCGCCGGCCCGCATCGACGCCACCGCGGCGGCGGCGACGCGGGTGGCGGTCGCGCCGTCCTCGACGGTCGCGAGCGCGGGTGCGCGGCCCTCGTTCAGGGCGGTCACCCACTCCTGCAGCTCGAGGCGGTACGCCTCCGCGAAGCGGGGCCTGAAGTCGTCGGGGATGCCGGTGCTCGTGGTGAGCGCCGACGAGACCGCGAGCCGGTGCGGCTCGGTGATCGCCACCGCGCCCGTCTCGCAGACGACCTCGCAGCGCATGTCGTAGCCGTAGCGCGCGTTCAGGAAGATCTCGACGGTCGACAGCGCGCCGTCGGCCGTGCGCAGCAGCAGCAGGAAGGGGTCGCGCAGGCCGCCGCCCGTCGCGCTCGGCGCGGCCGGCGCGTGCCAGCTCACCTCGGTCACGGGCGAGTCGAGCAGCCACGGCACGAGGTCGAGGTCGTGGATCGCCGAGTTGAAGATCACCGACTCGTCGGTGGCACCGGGGCCCGACGAGACGCCGCGCCCCACCGAACGCACCATCACGGGCCGGCCGTGCGCGCCGGAGGCGACGGCGCGCTTCTGCGCGACGTAGTCGGGGTCGAAGCGGCGCATGAAGCCCTGGTGCACGAGCGGAATGCCGGCGCCTCGCGGCGCGCCGTGGGCTGCCGAAGCGACCGCACCGGTCGCGCCCTCGGACGCCGCGCGCCCTCGGGATCCGCCCTCGCCCACCGCCGCACGGTGCGCCGCCACCACCCGCTCGGCCTCGTCGACCGAGTACGAGAGCGGCTTCTCGCAGAGCGTGGGCTTGCCCGCGGCGATGCAGGCGAGCGTCTGCTCGGCGTGCAGGAAATCGGGCGACGCGATGAGCACCGCGTCGACCTCGGGGTGGGCGATGAGTTCGTGCGGGTCGCTCAGCGCGATCGCGCCGATCGCGGCCGCCGCGGCGCCGGCGCGCTCGGGGTCGGGATCGGCCACCGCGGTGACCGTCGCACCCGAGACCTGCGCGTGCAGGCACTGCGCGTGGAAGGCTCCCATCACACCCGTGCCGATGATGCCGATCCTCATGCGCTGCTCCTCTGTTCTCACGAATCCGCTCTCGATGATCGCCCGGCGTCTACTGATCGTAGGCGCCGGGCACGTTCTGGTCCCAGTCGATGATCGACCCCGTCACCACGCCGCTGCGCTCGCTCAGCAGGAACACGACCGCATCGGCGATCTCGTCCGGCTGCCCCAGCTTCCCCATCGGCTGCGCCGCCTCGGCCCGGGCGAGCCAGTCGGCGTCGGCGCCGTGGAACGTGCGCTGCGTGACCGTCTCGCCGGGCGTGGCCGTCCACCCGATGTTGAGGCCGTTGATGCGAACGCGGTCGAATCGGTGCGCGAACGCGGCGTTGCGGGTGAGCCCCGCGAGCCCGGCCTTCGACGCGGTGTAGGGCGCGAGGTAGGGCTGACCGCCGTGCATCGCCATCGAGATGATGTTCAGGATCGTGCCGGGCGCACCACGCCGCCGCATGTCGAGCACGGCTGCCTGCATCGTCATGAAGGGCGCCACGAGGTTCACGGTCAGGTGCTCGTCGAGCAGCTCCCGCGTCGTGTCGAGCAGGGTGCCGCGGCTCGTCGCGCCCGCGGCGTTCACCAGGCTGTCGACGCGGCCGAAGCGCTCGATCGTCTCGGTCACGGTGCGCTCGGCCTCGCCCGGGGCGGCCAGATCGGCCGCGATCGCCAGCACCTCGACGCCCGACTCGGCGCGCGCCGCGCCTTCGGGGCCGCCCCCGATCGCGCGATCCCGGATCGCGGCCGCGGCCCGCTCGGCCTTCTCCGCGCTGCGGCCCACGATCGCGATCCCCGTCGCGCCCTCCCGTGCCGCCGCCTCGGCGATCGCGAGGCCGAGGCCCTGCGTGCCGCCGGTCACCAGCAGGATCTTGCCCGCCATCAGGTTCTGCATGTGCGTTCTCCTCGCAAGTTCGGGTTCGGTGAGAGATCCGGCTTCGGTGAGAGAAACGGCGACGCACCGAAGCCGGATCTCTCACCGAGGGTTCAGTCGAGCCGGCCGGGGCGCAGCGGCAGGCCGCTCGCCGTGTAGATCGCATCGATGAGCGCCATCGTGCGGCGGGATCGCGCGAGCGGCTCGGCGGGGCGCTCGCCGCCCCGCAGCTCGCGGCGGATCCTGCGCAGCTGGTACGCGTACGACGAGACCGTGCCGGCGCGCTCGACGCGCTCCTCGACACCGGCCCCCGTCGTCGTGCGCACGATCAGGCGGTCGTCCTCCTGCGGCTTCACGAAGTTCGGCAGCAGCACCTCGCCCAGGCTGCCCGTCACCCGCAGGCCGAAGTCCCACCGGGAGCTGTTCATGCTCGTGCGCACCGTCGCGGGCACGTCGCCGAGCGTCAGCCGCGCGTCGACGGCGGCGTCGACCCGCTCGTCGCCCGCGTACGGCTCCGCCTCCGCCGTCTCCAGCTCGACCGGCGCGCCCATCGCGTCGCCGAGCAGCAGCAGGGCGTTCAGGGCGTAGCAGCCGAGATCCATCATGGTGCCGCCGGCGAGCTCGAAGCTCCAGCGCGGGTCGCTCGCGGGCGGGGCGGGCATGTGCATGCGCACCTCGACCTCGCGCAGCTCGCCGATGCCCTCCGAAAGGCCGGCTCCGGCGTCGCCGTGCCGCACCAGGTCGACCAGGCGCTGCACCGCGGGATGGTCGGCGTAGTGGAACGCCTCCCAGGCCCAGCCGCTCGAGCTCGCGAGCCGCGACGCGACGGCGTCGAACTCGGCCAGGTTCGCCGCGAAGGGCTTCTCGACCAGCACCGAGCGCCCGGCTTCGAGCGCCCTCGCCGTCCACTCGGCGTGCAGACCGTTCGGCAGGCCGATGTAGATCAGGTCGAGCGAGTCGTCGGCGACGAGCGCCTCGTAACTCTCGCGGATGCCGCCGTAGCCGTGCTCGGCGGCGTAGGCGCGGGCGCGCTCGGGATCCCGCGCCGCGACCGCGGCCCGCACATCGCCCGTCGCGCGGCTCGCGTCGGTGATCGCGAGTTCGGCGATGCGCGAGGCGCCCAGCAGTCCGATCCTCAGCGGCTCGCTCACGCCGCGACCGCCTGCCGGATGAACTCGACGCTGCGGCGCGCGTTGTCGAGCGCGCGCACCGCGTCGTCGTCGTTCTCGACCACCGTGTCCTGCTCGAGCACGTACCAGCCGTCGTAGCCCGCGCCGCGCAGGGCGGCGACGATCTCGCCGATGCGGGCGTCGCCGGAGCCGAGCGCCCGGTACATGCCCTGCCGCACCCCCTCGCGGTAGTCGATCTCGCCGGCGCGCACCCGGCCCGCGACATCGAGGCTCACATCCTTGAGGTGGGCGTGCACGATGCGGTCGGCGTGCCGCGTCACGAAGTCGACGGGGTCGCCGCCGCCCAGCGTGTAGTGGCCGGTGTCGAGGCAGAGTCCGATGCGCGACCCCTCGACCACGCGCGCGACCGCCTCGGGCGTCTCGACGACCGTGCCGAGGTGCGGGTGCAGGGTGGCCACGACGCCCACCGCGGCCGCGGCGTCGAGCGCGCGGTCGAGGTTCGCGAGCAGGGCCGCCCACTCCTCGTCGCTCAGCTCGGCGGCGCCGTCGTAGCCCTCCTCGCCCGTCACGGCCGACAGCACCATGGTGCCGGCGCCGGCCGCCGCGTACGCCTCGAGCTCGCGCTCGATCACGGGGAGCGGGTCCTCGTCGGCCCGGTGCAGCACCACGGGGAAGAACCCGCCGACCGCCTGCAGACCGGCCTCGGCGAGCGCCGCGGCCCGCTCGGCCGGCGCGTCGGGCAGGAAGCCCTCGGGCCCGAACTCGGTGGCCGCGATCCCGAGGCCCACCATCTCCGAGAGCACCCGCTCGCGGTCGAGCTGCACCCCCCAGTCGGGAACCTCGATGACGCCCCAGCTGATGGGCGCGGATGCGATGCGTGCGTTCATGGTGACTCCTTCGTCGGTGCGGGTGCTCCCGCTCCCCCCGGGTCCGGCGAGGGGAGCGGCGGTGGGCTCGGGGCGGATCAGACCCGCGTCGAGGCGGTCGTGCCGGCGACCGGGGAGCTCTGCTCCCAGCCGCGCGACTCGGCGGAGCGCTCGGCCGCGGTGACGACCTGCGCGGCCGACAGCGCGTCCTGGATGTTCGAGTTCAGCGCCTCGCGCCCGAGCACGGCCTGCAGGAACTTCTTCGCCTCGATCACCTTGAGGTCGTCGTAGCCCATCGCGGTGCCGGCGCCGGGCTGGAAACGGCCGAAGTCGCCCATGCCGGGGCGGGCCATGATGCGGGTGTAGCCCTGGTTCTCGGCGCCGAGGCCGCCAGAGAGGTGCAGCTCGTTCATGCGTTCGAAGTCCCAGTGGGCCGAGCCCTCGGTGCCGTAGACCTCGATGCCGTAACTGGCGCGCGGGCCGACCGCGACGCGCGACGCCTCGAGCGTGCCGACCGCGCCCGAGGCCGAGGCGTCGTCCGAGAGGCGCACGAGCATCGCGGCGTAGTCCTCGTTCTCGACGGGCTTCATCTCGCCGTCCTCGATGACGGCGAAGTGCGTGCCGGTGCCCATGGGCAGCTCGGGGCGCTCGACGTAGACGGTCGAGGTGAGCGCACTGACCTCGCGGATCGGGCCGAGCGCGTACTGCACGAGGTCGACGAGGTGCCCCATCAGGTCGCCTAGCACCCCGTTGCCGGCGAGGCCGCGCACGAAGCGCCACGACAGCGCGCCGCGGGGGTCGGCCGAGTAGTCGGCGAACATCTGGCCGCGCACGTTGGTGATGCGGCCGAGCCGGCCCTCGGCGACGAGCTCGCGCAGGTACTCGACGGCGGGCGCGTGCCGGTAGTTGAATCCGATCGACGAGACGACGCCGGCCTCGGCCGCGGCCTCGGCCACCTCGCGGGTCTCGTGCTCACCTCGGCCGACGGGCTTCTCGATCCAGAAGTGCTTGCCTGCGCGCGCGGCGGCGACGCCGATCTCGGCGTGCAGGAAGTTGGGGGCGCAGATCGAGACGACATCGACCTCGGGGTCGTTCAGCACGTCGCGGTAGTCGGCCGAGGCCCGCTCGTAGCCGAGCACCTCGACGGCCTCCTCGGCGCGGGCGGAGGCGGGGTCGGCCGCGTGCACGAGACGGGGGCGGATCTTGAGGTCGGGGTAGGCGTAGCGCAGGTTCGTGTAGGCACGGCTGTGCAGCTGCCCCATCCAGCCCACGCTGATGAGCCCGACGCCGATCGTGGTGGTGCCGTCTTCGTTCGTCTGCATGATCGTGGTTCTTTCAGTCGAGGTGCTGGGCACCGTGCGTCGTCGCGGGTCGGTCGGCTCGAATTATGGACCGGTCCAAATTGTAAGGACAAGGCGTTGGGGCTGTCAACACGGTCGGCTCGTCCCGCCCGCGCTTCGGAGCTCACCCGCATCTCGGAGCGGATCGCGAGCCTCGATCCGAATCATCGGTCAGCGCCGAAGAACGGGCCGCGGATCCCGCGCACCGCGAACAGCAGCAGCCCGATCCCGAGCAGCCCCAGCGCCCCATACGGCAGTGCGCCCGGGCCGACGCCCGCGAGCAGCCCCGCGCCCGCGAGCGACCCGACGAAGCTGCCGAGGTTCGCGGTGCCCGACGGCATCGACGACGCGAGCCGCGGAAAGCGGCGCAGCTCGCGCAGGAACAGCACCTGGCCCGCGGGACTGCCCCCGCCCAGCATCGCGCCGATCAGCAGCAGCCCCGCTGCCGCGCCCGCCCAGCCGATGCCCGGCACCAGCAGCAGGCACGCCCCAACCGCGCCCGCGCCTCCCGCGACCCAGAACGCAGCGACCGCAGCCCGATCCGCCAGCCACCCGGCGCCGAGGTTGCCGAGGTTCATGCCGATCCCGAACGCGAGCATCGCCCACGCCGTCGTCAGCAGACCCCCGCCGCCCTGCACCCACCCGATGACGGGGGCGACGTAGGTGACGACCGCGAACCCGCTCGCGGCGACCAGCACCGCCGCAGCCCCGAGCACGAACAGCCCGGGCGCCGGCCGATGGCCGCCGACCGCAGCCCCGGCTCGTACACCGCCCCCGCAGGCGGTGCGACGCGCAGCAGCGCCACGAACGGCACCGCGAACAGCAGCGACGCGCCGCCCACGATCAGCCGCCAGTCGGCCGCCTGCCCCATCGCCGTGAGCACCGGCACCCCCAGCAGGTTCGCCGCGGCGAGCCCGCCGTGCACGATCGCCGAACCCCGGCCGTAGCGCGTGTGCCCGAGCATGTGCGCGCCCGCCATCGCACCCACCCCGATGAAGCTCGCGTGCGTGAGCGCCGCGAGGAACCGCAGCGCGAGCGCCACCGGCAGCGACGGGGCGAACGCCGTGAGCACGGTGAAGAGCAGCATGCCGCCCGCGCAGACGAGCAGGGCGCCGCGCTCGGACAGGCATCGGATCACGATCGGCGTCGACACCATGCCCGCCACCACGCCCAGCGCGTAGGCCGAGGCGAGCCCGCCGCTCGCCGCCAGCGCCGCCTCCGGGCGACTCGCGTACAGCGTCGGCAGCAGATCCGCGGCGATCTGCGGCAGCAGCCCCATCACGATGAACTCGCTGACGCCGATCCCGAATCCCCCGCACACGAGGGCGGCGATCAGGATCGCGCCCCGAAGACGGCGATGACCGGACATGCGGGGCTCCTCTCGAACGGCGCGCACGTGAACGGGGTGACCGCTCGAACGCTCGAGCGGTCACCCCGTTCACCACGGGGGCGGCCTATCGGCCGTCGTCCTCTTCCATGGGGATCGCCGTCACGGCCTCCGTGACCGGCACGTGGCCGACACCCGCGGCGGTGTCCCCTTCGATCTCGTTGCGGATCGTGCGCACCGTGTCGGTGCTGGTGCCCACCTGACGCAGCTCGTGCACCAGCTGCTCGAGCTCGGCGCCGCCCGCCATCAGGCCGGTCAGCTCCTCGAGCGAGATCTCCGACTTCTCGTGGTAGCCGATGCTCTGGCCGCGCTTCAGCAGCAGGAACCGGTCTCCCACGGGGTAGGCGTGGTGCGGGTTGTGCGTGATGAAGATCACGCCCAGACCGCGGTCGCGCGCCTGGATGATGTAGCGCAGCACGACACCCGACTGCTTCACGCCGAGCGCGGCGGTCGGCTCGTCGAGGATCAGCACCTTCGCGCCGAAGTACACGGCTCGGGCGATGGCGACGCACTGGCGCTCGCCCCCCGAGAGGGTGCCGATCGGCTGATCCACGTCGCGCAGATCGATGCCCATGTCGAGCAGTTCCTTCTTCGCCGTCTTCCGCATGAAGTCGACGTCGAGCCGGCGGAACGGCCCCCACCCCTTCGTCACCTCGGAGCCGAGGAAGAAGTTGCGCCACACCGGCATGAGCGGCGCGACCGCGAGATCCTGGTAGACCGTGGCGATGCCGCGGTTGAGCGCCTCGCGGGGGGAGCCGAACTTCACCTCCTCACCCTCGACGAGATAGGCGCCCTCGGTGTTCTGGTGCAGACCCGCGATGATCTTGATGAGCGTCGACTTGCCGGCGCCGTTGTCGCCGAGCACGCACATCACCTCTCCCGGGCTCACCTTCAGGCTCACGTCGCGCAGCGCGATGATGTTGCCGTAGCGCTTGCCCGCCTCGCGAAGCTCGACGAGCGGCGCGCCGGTCTTCGGCTCGACCGTTGCGGTGGCGTTCATTTCCTGCCTCCCTTGCCCGCGCGGCGCTGCAGCGTGAAGTTCAGCACGGTCGCCCCGAGGAGCATCGCGCCGAGGAAGAACTTCAGCCAGTCGGGGTTCCACTCCGCGTATACGACGCCCTTGAGCGCCATGCCGTAGATGAGGGCGCCGATCGCGCCGCCGATCGCGCTGCCGTAGCCGCCCGTCATGAGGCAGCCGCCGACGACCGCGGCGATGATGTAGAGGAACTCGTTGCCGATGCCCTCGCCGGACTGCACCGTCTTGAAGGCGAACAGCTGGTGCATGCCGAGCAGCCAGGCGCAGAAGCTCACGCCCATGTAGAGGCCGATCTTGGTCCACACCACGGGCACGCCCACGGCGCGGGCCGCGTCCGGCGCGCCGCCGCTCGAGAAGATCCAGTTGCCGGTCTTCGTGCGCTGCAGGATCCAGGTCGCGATGATCACGAGCAGGATCCAGTAGAACACCGTGATCTTGACCTTGACGCCGAAGACGGGGATGTCGGAGGCGAAGACCGCCGCGGCCGACTCGAAGCCGGGCCACTGCTCGATCGAGGGGGCGGCGACGCCGCCCGTGATCGCGCGGGTCACGCCGAGATTCAGGCCGGTGATCATGAAGAACGTCGCCAGCGTGATGATGAAGCTGGAGAGTTTCGTCTTCGTGAGCAACCACCCGTTGACGAATCCGAGCAGCAGAGACGTGAAGAGGCCGACGATCACCCCGATCCACACGTTGCCGCCGAACCAGTACAGGAAGAGCGACGCGGAGAGCGCCGAGAAGACCACGCCCACGCCGGCGGAGAGGTCGACCTCGCCGCCGATCATGAGCAGCGAGACGCCGACGGCCATGATGCCGACGGTCGAGGCGCCGTAGAGGATCGTGGCGATCGACTCCGGCTTCGTGAACTGGGGCGCGACCGCCGCGAACATGATCACGAGGACCAGTGCTGCGGCGGTGGCGCCGGCCTCCGGCTTGGTGAAGAACCTGGTGAACAGGTTGCCGGAGGCCAGCCGCTCGTCAGCCTTGGGGGCTGTTGTCGTAGACATGTGAGAGATCCCGCCGCCTGCTTACTCGAACTGTGCGGCGACGCTGTCGAGGTTGTCGGCGTTGACCACCGCGGGGCCGGTGAGCACGGCCTGGCCGCCGCCGAGCACGTAGCCGCCCTGCTTGTACAGGCGCACGGCCTCGACGCTGGAGTAGCCCTGCAGGAACGGCTGCTGGTCGATGCCGAAGAGGATCGAGCCGTCCTTGATCGCGTTGTAGACGTCGCCGTTGAGGTCGGTCGTCGCGAGCAGCGCGCTCGAACCCGCGTCGGCGATCGAATCCTGCGCGGTGAGCGCGAACGGTGCGCCCAGGGTGAGCACGCCGTCGATATCGGAGTTGGTCTGCAGCTTCGACGTGATGGTCGAGGCGACGTTGGTCATGTCGGTGCCCTGCACGTACAGCACCTCGGAGGTGCCGGTGAAGGTGTCGGCGAGACCCTCGCAGCGCGACTCGAGGCCGACGTGGCCCTGCTCCTGGATGACGCAGATGACGCGCTTCAGGCCGGCGTTGTTGAACTGCTCGCCCGCGGCCTGGCCCGCGATGAACTCGTTCTGGCCGAAGTGCGCGAGCACGCCCATGTCCTTGAACTGCTCCTCGCCGGCGTTGATGCTGAAGACGGGGATGCCGGCCTCGACGGCCTTCTGCACCTCGCCCGACATGGCGTCGGCCTTCGCGAGCGTGACCACGATGCCGTCGACCCCCTGGTCGACCGCCTGCTGCACGAGCTGAGCCTGGCGGGCGCCGTCGGGATCGGAGCTGTAGAGCAGCTCGACCGCATTCTTCTCGGCCGCATCCTCGGCGCCTGCGCGGATGGTGTCCCAGAAGGTGTCGCCGGGAGCCGCGTGGGTGACGAGCGCGACCTTCAGCGGCTCGAGATCCGAGCCGCCACCGCCGTCATCGCCGCCTGCCGCGCCGCCGCCTGCGCCCGCGGGGGATCCGCAGGCCGCGAGCAGCAGCGCACCGGCGGCCGCCGCACCCGCGAGTCCGAACTTGGTCCAACGGCCCATACGTGACTTCAACATAGTTTCACTCCATCGTGTTTTTGAACTAATGTCGTTACAAAGCTTGCGCTCTGGATTTACAGTACCGCAACTTCCCGAGTCGGGCGACATCTACGGTAAAGGTTCGATAACGACCTGGCGACACCGCAATTCTGCCCCGAAACGCCTGCCCGCGCCTCGATTCGCCCCGCGCGCGGGGCGAATCGCCGCCGACGCGCCCGGGATCGGCACCGCCTGATCCCTGTTCCCGAGATGAAACATCCTGGTAAACTTGGACCGGTCCAAATCATCACACGACCGCGCGGCGCTGTCAAGGACGGCTCCGCCGACCACACAGAGGAGCGACGTGAACCGCGAACCCAGACTGCTCGCCACCTGCTGGACCACGGCGGGCGCCGCCAGCCCCTCCGGGCCCCTCACCCGCAGCCCGTTCACGGTCGCCGACCGCATCGCCGCAGCCGCAGCCGACGGCTGGAGCGGCTTCGGGCTCGTGCACGCCGACCTCGTCGAGTTCCGCCGCACCCGCCCGCTCGGCGAGCTGCGCCGCCTGCTCGACGATCACGGCGTCGAGCACCTCGAGCTCGAGCTCATCGAGGACTGGGGGACCGACGGCGAGCGGCGAACCGCCTCCGACCGCGTGCGACGCGACGTCTTCGACGCCGCCGAGGCCGCGGGGGCGGCCACCGTCAAGGTGGGACCCGACACCTCGGCGCCCGCCGACCCCGATCGCCTCGCCGAGAGCTTCGCCACGCTCGCCGCCGAGGCGGCCGAGCACGGCACCCGCGTCGCGCTCGAGTTCCTGCCCTTCGCCGGCACCCTGCGCGACCTGCGGGCCGGCATCGACCTCGTGACGCGGGTCGGCCACCCGGCCGGCGGGCTCTGCCTCGACGTCTGGCACGTCGCGCGCCCCGGCACCGACTACGCCCTGATCGCCGAATCCCTGCCCGGCGAGCACCTCTTCGCGGTCGAGCTCGATGACGCTGCCGCAGAGCCCGTCGGCACCCTCTTCGAGGACACCGCGCAACGCCGCCTGCTGCCCGGGCAGGGCTCGTTCGACGTGCCAGCGTTCATCGCCGCCGTGCGCGCCACCGGTTTCGACGGGCCCTGGGGCGTCGAGATGCTCTCGGATCGGCACCGCGGCCTGCCCCTGCCGCAGGCGCTCCGCGAGGCGCGCGAGGCCGCGCTCGCCTGCTTCGCCGAGGCGGACCACCGCGCCGCCTGAGCGCCGGAGCCGATCTGCGCGCGTCGCGGGCCCGCGCGGCTACACCGCGGCCACGTGGGCCGGCGATCCGCCCGCGAGCGTCGCCGTCACCGCCTCCGCGGCCATGCGGAACGTAGCCGCCATGGCGCCCTCGGAGAGCCCGGTGGTGTGCGGGCTCAGCAGCACGCGCTGATCCCCCGCCAGGGGGCGGTCCCGCGCCGGCTCGACCTCGAACACGTCGAGACCGACGCCCGCGAGCAGCCCCTCGTCGAGGCCGGCGAGCAGCGTCGCCGCGCTCACGAGATCGGCGCGGGCGCAGTTCACGAGCACGAGCCCGGGCCGCGCCGTGCGTAGCAGCTCGATCGGCAGCAGCTCGCCGCCGCCGCCCGGCAAGTGCAGGGTGATCGCGTCGGCGAGGCGCACCGCTTCCTCGAGGCTCGCGTTCTCGTACTCCTCCGACCGCACGAACGGGTCGTGCACGATCACCCGCATGCCGAACGCGGCGCCGAAGCCCGCGATGATCCGCCCGATCCGCCCGAAGCCGAGCACGGCGAGGGTCTTGCCGAACAGGTCGCCGGGAACGGGCGCGGACCCGCTCCCCCAGTTCCCCGAGGCGACGAACGCGTTCGACTCCCCCAGCCGCTTGACGAGCGAGCAGACCATCGCGAACGCCCCCTCGGCGACGGCTCGACTGTTGCTGCCGGGCGTCACCGCGACGGCGATCCCCCGCTCGGCCGCCGCGGCCACGTCGACGCGTTCGACGCCCACGCCCGTGCGGGCCACGACCCGCAGCCGCGGCATGCGATCGAGCAGCGGGCGATCGACGTCGAACGCGGCGCGCACGATGGCCCCCTCGGCCACCGCGAGGTCGCCCGCCGAGGGATCGGCCACGAAGAGCGCGCCCTCGGGCAGGAACGGGCGCACGAGGGCGGGATCGACCGGGCCGAGCCCGACCACGACGGCGTCGGCTCCCCCTCGCGCCGGACCGGTCATCGCGGCGCCCCCACCCCATCGGGGATCGCGTCGCGCACGGTCGCGGCGAGCAGCGTGGCGTCCGAACCGACCGCGAGGAAGCCGAAGCCGCGCTCCAGGTACCGCTCGGCGCCCGCGCGGTCGTTCGCCAGGATGCCCGCCGTCTTGCCGTGCCTGCGGCACGCCTCGACCACGCGGTCGAGCACCCGCTGGAACCCCTCGTCGTCGAAACGTCTCGGCACGCCGAGCGCGTAGCTGAGATCCTGCGGGCCCACGAAGAGCACGTCGGCGCCGTCGGTCGCTGCAATCTCGTCCAACTGCTCGACCGCGCCGAGCGTCTCGATCTGCACGATGCCGACCGTCTGCTCGTTCGAGCGGTCGAGCGCGGCCGTGTCGAGCGTCCAGCGCGCGGCGCGGTTGTAACTCGCCACGCCGCGGTCGCCCTGCGGCGGATAGAGCTGATGCCGGCGCGCCTCGGCGGCCTCGGCCGCGCTCGAGATGCGCGGGAGCATCACCCCGGCGGCGCCCGCGTCGAGCACGCGGCCGATCCGGATCCGCTCCGGCTGCTCGACGCGCACCAGCGTGGCCGCGCCGTACGCGCCGGCGGCCGCGACGATCGCGCCCACCTGATCCTCGTCTCCACCGCCGTGCTCGAGGTCGACGAGCACCCAGTCCAGGCCGGCGGCGGCGCAGACCTCGGCCGCGGTCACCGAGCCGAGGCCGAGGAACGTGCCGATCGTCGGCTCGCCCGAGAGCAGCCGCTCGCGCAGCCCGCGGCCGGCGGAGAGGGGGCCGGCGGCGCGATCCGGCCCGCTCACCCGTGCCACCGCTGCATCGCGAAGCCCTCGCCGTACTCGGCCAGCTTCTCGGAGGTGTCGACCCGCTCCCACACCTCGGCGGGCGACACGTCCCACCACACCTCCGACGACGGCAGGTCGGCGTGGGGGATCGTGGGCACCACGATCACCACGGGCCCGCGCACCCCGCGGGTCTCGTCGAGCGCGACGCGCACCTCGTCGGCCGTGACGGGCCGGCGCACCTCGGCGCCGAGGCCCGCCGCGATCCGGGTCAGGTCGATCCGCAGGTAGTCGCCCTCGAGCCGGCCGGCGTCGGCCGCGGCGAGCGACCCGTCGCCCTCGCGGTAGCGGAACTCGTTGCCGAAGTGCTCGCCCGTGCGCCACATCTGCAGGCGCCGGATCACCTGGTAGCCGTGGTTCTCCGAGATGACCACGGTGAACGGGATGCCCTCCTGCGCCGCGGTGACGATCTCGGTCGGCATCATGACGAAGGTGCCGTCACCGATGAACGCGGTGACCCGGTGCTCGGGATCGGAGTCGGCGACGCGCACGCCCATCGCGGCGGGCAGCTCGTACCCCATGCACGAGAAGCCGAACTCGAGGTGCGCGTGGCGCCCTCCCGTCGCGTCCCACACCTTCTGCAGGTCGCCGGGAGGGCCGCCCGCCGCGGCGACGATCGTGTCGCCGGGCCGCGCGTGCTGCTGCATGAGGCCGATGAGCTGGCCCTGGGTGAGCACGGCGTCGGTGTCGGGCAGCTCGGGGTGCTGCTGCTTCGGGAAGAGGGTGTCGGGATCGAGCGCGGCGTCGCGCACCGGCAGCCAGGCGGCCCGCGAGGCCTCGACCTCGTCGGCCCACGCGTCCGGCACACGGTAGCCGTCGAGTTCGGCGGCGAGCGCGGCGAGCGCGAGCCTCGCATCGGCGATCACGGCGGTGGCGCCCTGCTTCACGGCGTCGTGCTCGACCACGTTGATCGAGGCGAAGCGCACGTCGGGGTTCGCGAACAGCGACTGCGAGGCGGTGGCGAAGTCGGTGAGACGGGTGCCGACGTGCACCACCAGGTCGGCGCGCTCGGCGAGGCGGTTGGTGGTGGGGGCGCCCTCGAGGCCGACGCCGAAGACGCTCCACGGGCCGTCCTCGACGACGGCTCCCTTGCCTGCGAACGTCTCGCTGATGGGCAGCAGGGTGCGCCGGCCGAGTTCGGTGAGTTCGGCCTGGGCATCGGAGTAGATGACGCCGCCGCCCGCGATGACGAGCGGACGTTCGGCCCCCCTGATGAGTTCGGCGACGCCCGCGATCTCGGCGGGGTCGGGCACGCGCCGGCGGATCGCCCAGTCGCGATCCTCGAAGAACTCGGCGGGGAAGTCGAAGGCGTGCGACTGCACGTCCTGCGGCAGGGCGACCACCACGGCACCCGTCTCCTCGGGGTTGGCGAGCACGCGGAACGCCTGCGGCAGGGCGGTGAGCAGCTGCTCGGGCCGAGTGATGCGGTCGAAGAAGCGCGCCACCGGGCGGAAGGTGTCGTTGGCCGTCACGTCGGGGGTGCCGGGCAGATCGAGCTGCTGCAGCACGGGCCCCTGTCGACGGGTCGCGTAGGTGTCGCCGGGGAAGAGCAGCAGCGGGATGCGGTTCACGGTGGCGAGCGCGGCCGCGGTGACGAGGTTCGTGGCCCCGGGGCCGATCGACGCGGTCACGGCGAGGGTCTGACGGCGCTTCGACGCCTTCGCGAAGCCGGTGGCCATGTGCCCGAGCGCCTGCTCGTTGCGGCCCTGCACGAACGGCAGGCGATCCGCGTGCTCCGCGAGCGCCTGACCGAGGCCGGCCACGTTGCCGTGCCCGAAGATGCCGAGCGCGGCGGGCACGAAGCGGCGACGCTCGCCGTCGGCCACCGAGTGCTGGGCGGCGACGTAGCGCACGATCGCCTGCGCGACGGTGAGGCGCACGGTTCGCCCCGAGGTTCCCTGGACCATGATGCTCCTTCTGTTGCTGTGTTCCTGCGGTCTGTAGAAGAGGTGCGGATGATGCTGGTGGCGCGCGGCCGGTCGGGCTGCTCGCGCGGAGTTCGATCGGGCGCGATCCCGATCCGGATCACCCGTGCATCACGACGGTCTTCACTTCCGTCATCTCGTCGATCGTCGACCGCACGCCCTCCTTGCCGTATCCGCTGGCCTTGAAGCCGCCGTAGGGCATGAGGTCGGCCCGCCAGAGCGGCGTCCAGCCGAGGTGCACGCTGCCGGCGTCGATCTCGCGCATCGCGCGGATCCCCTCGGCGAGGGTGCCGCCGAACACGCCGGCGGCGAGGCCGTAGGGCGTGCCGTTCGCCGCATCGATGGCCGCGTCGAGGTCGTCGACCGCGGTGACGGCCACGGCGGGGCCGAAGAGCTCCTGCTGCGCGAGGGCCTGCCGGGTGTCGACGCCGGTCACGATCGCGGGCGACACGAAGCCTCCGTCGCGCTCGCCTCCCGTGAGCAGGGTCGAGCCGTCGGCGACGGCCTGCGCGAGGCTGCGCTCGACTCGGCGCGCCTCGGTCTCGGTGATGAGCGGGCCGAGGGTGACGCCCTCGGCGAAGGGGTCGCCGGTGCGGATCGCCTGCACCTTCGGCAGCAGCGCGTCGAGGAAGTCGGCCTCGACCTCGCGGTGCACGATCACCCGCTGCACCGAGATGCACACCTGGCCGGCGTTGACGTAGCCGCCGGCGGCCACGGCCGACGCGGCCTTCTCGATGTCGGCTCCGGGCAGGACGAGCGTGGGCGAGGAGGCGCCGAGCTCGAGCGAGAGCTTCTTCACTCCGGCGATCGAGGCGATGCGCTCGCCCACGCCGGTCGAGCCGGTGAACGAGATCTTGCGCACGCGCGGATCCGTCACCAGCGCGTCGCCGAGCACGCCACCCGATCCGGTCACCACCGAGATGACGCCCTCGGGCACGCCGGCCTCGACGAAGAGCTGCGCGAGAGCGAGGGCGGTGAGCGGGGTGGCCGCCGCCGGCTTGAGGATGACCGCGTTGCCGGCGGCCAGGGCCGGGCCAACCTTGTGCAGCACCAGCAACGCGGGGTAGTTGAACGGGGTGATGGCGACGACGATCCCGACAGGCTGGCGCAGCGTGAAGCCGACCTTGTCCTGCCCCGTACCCGGGTTCGCGTCGAGCGGCAGGCTGTCTCCGTAGAGCTGGCTGCCCTCGTGGGCCGAGAGGCGGATGATGGATCCGGATCGGCGCGCCTCGCCGAGCGCCTCGGCGAGCGGCTTGCCGTTCTCGGCCGAGATGGTGGCGGCGATCCGCTCGGCGCGGGCGTCGGCGAGGTCGGCTGCGCGGTTCAGGATCGCGGCGCGCTCGTGGGCGGGGGTGCGGCGCCAGACGACGGCTCCCCGCTCGGCGGCCGAGATCGCGGCGTCGACGTCGGCGGCGGTGGCGACGGCCACCTCGCCCACGGCGCGGGCGTCGTAGGGCGAGCGCACCGCTGCGCGCGCCATCGGCCGCCTCGCGCCACTCGCCGCCGATCAACAGACCGAAACTGCCGTACTCACGTGCCTGCGCGCTCATCGCCGCCCCTTCACCCTCGAACTTGGACCGGTCCAAATTGTACGCGCGAGATCGCGGTCCCGTCAACCTCGCCACGCTCCGGAGGCGAGGACCGGGGCCCGCGAACTCACCATCCGCCTGCCCGGATCCCTCACCGCCGCCTCCGCGCACTCTCAACCGGATACGGCAGCGCCGCGTCGCACCAGGTACGGCAGCGCCGCGTCGCGGGCGACCCGCACCGCGTCCTCGAGCGGCAGCTTCCGGTACTCCCTGGACAGCATCTCGACGCCCCACGGGCCGGCGAAGCCCGTGGCGCGGATCGCGTCCACGAGACCCTGCACGTCGAAGTCGCCCTCGCCGCAGAGCCGCCGGTTGTCGATCGTGTCGGTGAAGAGATCCGGCAGCGACTCAGCCGGGCAGTCCCCCATCTCCACCGAGAACACCTGCTCGCCCGAGACCGCTGCCGTGATCTCCGAGAACGGCGTGCCCGCGCGGAAGACGTGCCAGAAGTCGATGCAGATCCCGACGTTCGGCAGTCCCGCCTCGCGCACGAGCGCCGCGCCCTTCGGCGTCGTGTCGACGCCCGAGAACGCGATCGGCTCGATCGCCACCCGCAGCCCCCGCTCGGCGGCCTCCCGCCCCAGCCGGCGGAACGGCTCGACCAGATACCCGAAGTCCTCCTCCGGGCCGTTGAACGCCGCCCCCACCTTCACGAACGAGGCCCCGATGGCCCCCGCCGCCTCGAGCAGCAGCTCCCACGTCTCGCGCCAGAGCTCCTCCTCCAGCCACCAGTCGTTCAGGAACTCGACCTCGCGGTACTCCAGCCCCGCCGCATCGAGCCTCCTGCGCAGCTCCTCGAACCCGATCGTGCGCTTGATCTCGGCGAGATCGGCCTGGTTCAGCCCCATGCCGGACCAGCCCGTCTTCGCGAGCGCGGCGATCCGCTCGTCGATCGAATAGGTGCTGCGCTCATCCGGGTAGAGCGGAGCGACCGCCCCGGCGCTCGTCCAGCTCGACGCGACCACCTCGGCGTCCGGTGTCCGGCTCATAGCTCCTCCGGCAGTTCGCCCGCAGCCGCGGCGAAATCGAACTCGACGAACGCCATGCCGCCCGTCGCGCCGATCTCCTCCCCGGAGATGCTCCGCGCACCGTCGGACAGCAGGAAGCGGCAGAGCTCGCCGACTTCCTCGACGGTCTGCGGCCGGCCCATCGGGATCGGCTTCACGTGCTCGGCGAAGATCTCGTCCTCTCCGCGCCCGGTGGCCGCCGCGTCCTGCTCCAGGATGCGGTCCCAGATCGGCGTGCGCACCACACCGGGGCACACCGCGTTCACCGTGATGTTCAGCGGGCCCAGGTCGAAGGCGAGGCTCTTCGAGAACCCGATCACGCCGGCCTTCGACGCCGCGTATGCGCCCTGCAGCGCCGCCGGGGTGCGGCCCGTGATCGACGCGATGTTCACGATCGCTCCCCCGCCGTTGCTCCGCAGCACCGGGGCGACGGCCTGGCACGACCGGAAGGTGCCCTCGAGGTTGACGCGCAGGATCCGCGTCCACTCCTCCTCCGTGTTGAGCAGGAAGTGCTTCACGAGCGAGATGCCGGCCGCGTTCACGAGCCCCCACAGGCCGTCGACCGATTCGGCAGCCTCGCGCAGCGCCGCTGTCGCGGCCGAGTCGCTCACGTCGGCGACCACCGTGCGCACGCGCTCGAACGAGGCCGCGACCTCGTCGAGGCGGTCCGCATCGCGATCCGCGAGGATCACCCCGTAGCCGTCGTCGTGCAGAGCCCGGGCGATGCCCGCGCCGATCCCCGACGCGCCGCCGGTCACGAGGACCCAGCGCGCGCGCTCCTGATTTCCGATTGCCATCGCTTCCTCCTGCGTCACGGCGTGAACACCACCTTCAGCGCCTCGCCGGCTCGAGCGAGGCGCATGCCCTCGTGCACCTCTTCCAGCGGGAGCACGTGACTCACGATCTCGCCGATCGGGATCGCGCCGCTCTCGATGAGGTCGAGCGCCTCGCGCATCGTGTTCCGCATCAGGAACGCGCCGTGGATGCTCAGCTCCTTCGTGACGATGTCGGTCGGCGCGAACCCTGCGCGGACCGCCGAGTTGATCCCGACGACCACGATCCTCGCCTCGTCGGCGGCCATCGACACGGCGGCGTCGAGCTGAGAGCCGACCGCCTCGTAGATCAGCGTGGGGCCGAGGCCGCCGGTCGCCTCGCGCACCGCCGAGACGACGTCGACCGCCCGGGGGTCGACGCCCACCGTGGCACCGAGCTCGAGGGCGACGTTCCTGCGCTCCTCCGAAGGCTCGACGATCACGATCTCGCCGGCTCCCAGCAGCCGGAGCACCATGACGGCGAGCAGGCCGATGGGCCCGCCGCCCACGACCACGGCCGCTTCACCGGGCCGCACGCCGGCCTTGTGCACCCCGTTCAGCACGCAGCCGAGCGGCTCGGCGACGACGATGTGCTCCATCGGCGTCTCGTCGGAGACCCGGTAGGCGAAGTAGGAGGGCACGCGCACGTACTCGGCCATACCGCCGTCCCACCACTGGCCGGGGGTGTGCGGCCATCCGGGCACATCGCACTCCGGGTTGTCGAACACCACCTTGCAGAAGTTGGGGCTGCCGGTGCGGCAGGCCTCGCAGCGGCCGCAGGGCGGATTTTGGTCGATCGCCACCCGGTCGCCGACGCGGAGGTCGCGCACCTCCGGGCCGACCTCGACCACCTCGCCGCAGAACTCGTGACCGAAGATCACTCCGGGCTTTGCGGGGTGCGTCGGCGGCACGTCGAGGATGTGGAGATCCGAACCGCAGATCCCGACCGCGCGCACGCGCAGCACGATGTCGTCGGGCCGTTCGATGCCCGGACGCGGCCGCGGCTCCAGCTCGAGCCGCCCCTCACCCTTGAACACCGCGGCACGCATGGTGTCGTTCATCGTTCATTCCTTTCCGTCTGAGCGGCCGTCGCCCGCGCCCGTTCCCCGGGCGTCGCGGCCTGGTACAGCTCGATGGTCAATCCGAAGGGGTCCCTGCAGTACACCCACTGGTCGCCCTCCTGTCCGGGGGAGTCGGTGAGCAGGTTCGGGGCCGAGAAGAACTCGGCTCCTGCGGCCTCGAGCGCCGCAACCGCTTCGGCCATGTCCGGCACGGAGAGCGCCACGTGCCCGAGGCCAGGATCCTGCGTCCTCCGGCGTCCGGGCGAGACGGGGAGGTCGCGGAACTCGTGCAGTTCGAGGCGCACCGGTCCGAGGCCCAGGAACGCCCAGCGCAGTTCGACCCGATCGGCGTCGATCCCCAGCGGAGCGCCCTCGATCACGGTCCACTCGGTCCGGCCCTCACGGCTCATCCCGAGGACGTCGGTGTAGAACCCGACCGCGCGGTCGAGATCCTCGACGACGAGGCCGAGATGATGCAGTGCGAAGCCCCGCGTCATGCGGTCACCAGGCGGTTCGCACCCTGACCGCAGACGTTCCACCCGCGGCCGACGTCGCCGACGGCGCGGTAACCGCCCTCGGTCACGATGACCGTGTCCTCCAGCTTGATGAAACCTCTTCGTTCGTGCCACAGCGTCGTCTCCACGGACAGCACCATACCGGGCTGCAGCGGCGAATCGGCATCCGTGTCCGGATACGGCACCGGCCCGCTCGCCGTGATTCGGGGCGCCTCGTGGCTGATAAGGCCCATCCCGTGCGTCACGTAGGCGAGCTTGTCGGAGAAGGGGCTCTGCGCCGCCCTGGCGTCGCCCGCGGCGATGACCTCGCGGCCGAGCGCACCGGCGACGATGACCTCGCGAGCCGCCTGCTGCACCGCGTCGATCTCGGCGAGCGCCTCCTCGAGCTCCGCGTCGGGGGCGCCGAGCACCCCCATCCGCGCGAGATCGCCGATGTATCCGCGGTAGTTGCCGCCGGAGTCGAGGCAGATGACGTCGCCCTCCTCCAGCCGGTCGTCGGATGCGGCGCGATTGAAGTTCGATCCAGCCGAGACGAGGCAGTACTCGAAGATGAGCCCCCGCTCGACCTCGGCCAGGCGCAGCCGCTCGACCGCGTCGCGCTTCGTCATACCGGGCTCGAGCTGCCCGAACACGTCGAGGATCGCGTCCACCGTGCGATCCGACGCCTGCTCGACGAGTTCGAGTTCCGTCTCGTTCTTGCACGCGCGCAACCGCTCCAGCAGGAACTCGGCGTCGGCGAGGTCGTACGATCCGCGGCTCTCGAGCACGGGCAGCGCGTCGATGGGGAGGAAGCTGGACTCAATCCCGAGCCGCGCGCGCGTGCCGAGTCGCTCGCGCACCGCTTCGAGCGCGAACTCCATCGCGTCGCGCACGCCCCAGGCCTCGGCCTTGATGCGCGGAACCCAGACGGGTTCGTTCTCGATCTGGAACCCCTCCATGGCGTTACCGACGAAGCACGAGGCCTCGGGGGCGCCGCGGAAGTAGACGACCACCGGCAGGTAGCGGCTCACCCCGACCGCGTCCATGTAGTCGAACCAGAAGAAGCGGTGCCCGCCGAGCAGGTACTGCACGTTGTGCTTCGACGTGACGAGAAGCGCGTCGATGCCCTCCGCCGCCATCAGCTCGTCGAGATGGTGCGTCTTGAATGGAATGTCCACAGATGTCTCCTTCGGGATTCGGGCCTCAGCCCGCTGTGACCTTGCGCCGCGCGAGGCGACGGCTGTTGAACGAATCGAGCAGCACAGCGAGGAAGATCATCGCGGCCTGCACGAACTGCACCCAGAACGGGCTCACGTTCAGCAGCGTGAGGCCGTTGTTGATCACGCCGATCAGCAGCACGCCGACGAAGGTGCCGAACATGCTGCCCTTGCCGCCGAAGAGGCTGGTGCCGCCGATGACGACGGCCGCGATCACCTGCAGTTCGAGCCCGGTGCCCGCGGTGGGCGTGGCCGAGCCGAGGCGCCCCACCAGCACGACCGCCGAGATGCCGGCGCAGAGGCCCGCGAACCCGTAGACGAAGAACAGGGTCTGGCGGTCCTTGATGCCCGAGAGGCGCGCGGCCTCGCGATTTCCGCCGGTCGCGTACACCTTGTGCCCGAAGACCGTGTTGTTCAGGATCAGGTGCCCCACGATGAACATCAGCACCGTGAGCACGGACGCGAACGGGATGCCGAAGACCGAAGCGCTGCCGATCCAGTTGAAGGCGTCGGGCAGATCGTAGACGCTCTGACCCTGGCTGAGTTGGAGCGTGAGCCCTCTGCCCATGCCGAGTGTCGCGAGCGTCACGATGAAGGGCGCGAGATTGAGCCAGGCGACGGAGGCGCCGTTGAAGGCGCCGATCAGCGTCGAGACGAGCAGAGCGAGGATCACCCCCAGCACACCGTCTCCGCCGCCCGCGACGAAGGTCGCCGCGACCATGCCGGAGAGCGCGATGTTGGATCCGACCGACAGGTCGATGCCCGCGGTGATGATCACCAGCGTGGCGCCGACCGCCGCGATGCCGACGATCGCCGACTGGTTGAGGATGTTCAGGATGTTGGCGGCCCTGAAGAACCGGTCGGTGAGCACCGACATCACGACGCAGACCAGGATGAGTGCGACGAAGATGGGGGTCGTCGGGCTCAGCTTGATGCGCCGCCAGGTGCGGGCGCCCCAGCCGAGCTGCCGCTCGGCGAGCGTCGGCAGCGCCGACGTCTCGGGCGGCAGCACCCGGTCTTCGAGCTTCTGTGTATTGAGATTCATGAGTTCTTCCTCAGGTAGAGAGTCAGCCGAGCGACGCGAGGTGCAGCGCGGTCTCCCGGTCGAAAGCGGCCCGGTCGACCTCGCCGACGATGCGGCCGGCCCGGAGCACGTAGGCGCGGTCGCTGACCGCGAGCACCTCGTCGGTGTCCGAGCTCGTGATGATCACGCCGGCCCCGCCCTCGGCGAGTTCGAAGACCTTCTCGTAGATCGCGGCCTTCGAGCCGACGTCCACGCCGCGCGTGGGATCGTCGAGCAGGATCACGCGCGGCTCGGTGGCGGCGTAGCGCGCCAGCACCACCTTCTGCTGATTGCCGCCCGAGAGCCTGCCCACCGCGCCGTTCGTGTCGGCGGTCTTGACCTCGAAGTCGGCGACCCACTTCTTGCAGAGCCTGGCGAGCTTGGTCTTGCGCACCCAGCCGAGCTTGGAGAAGAGTCCGTAGTTGCCGAACGCCATGTTGTCGCGCACGCTGCTCTCGAGCACGAGCCCGCTCTGCTTGCGGTCCTCCGTGACATAGGCGATCCCGGCGCCGCGGGCCGCGGCGATGCTGCCGGTCTTCACCTCGGCCCCGTCGATCTTCACCCCGCCGCTCTCCGGACGGTCGATGCCCGCGATCGCCCGCATCAGCTCCGTGCGCCCTGCACCGGCGAGGCCGATCAGGCCGACGACCTCACCGCCGCGCACGTGCACCCGCGCGTCCTTCACGCGAGGCGCGTTCAGCCCCTCGACGTTCAGCACGTCGTCGCCGAGACGCCGTTCCCTGAAGGGATAGGCCCGGCCCAGGTCGCGGGCCAGCATGGCGCGCACGAGTTGCTGCTCGTCCCACTCCGCGGTCGGGCGCTGTTCGACCGCCCGGCCGTCGCGGAGCACGAGGATGTCGTCAGCGATCTCGAAGAACTCGTCGAGGTGGTGGCTCACGTACAGGATGCCGAGGCCGTCGGCCTTGAGGCCCTTGATCACGGCCATGAGGATCTCGACCTCGCTCTCCGGGAGCGACGAGGTGGGCTCGTCGAAGACGAGCACCTTCGCATCGCGGGCGAGGCAGCGGGCGATCTCGAGCAGCTGGCGCTCGGAGAGCGTCAGGCTCGACACCGGGCGCCAGGGGTCGATGTGCGCGAGCCCGACCCGCGCGAGCGATGCGCGGCTGAGCTTCTCCGCCTCGCGACGCCGGGTGAAGCCGGCACTGCTCGGGAACGCGCCCAGCAGCAGGTTGTCGGCGATCGACATGTCCGGCACGTCGGTGAGCTCCTGGTAGATGACGCTCACCCCGGCCTTGATGACCTCGCCGGGGTCGGCGGGAACCGGGTTCCCGCCGACCTCGACCGTGCCCTCGTCGGGCCGCACCGCGCCGGCCAGGCTCTTGATGAGCGTGGACTTTCCGGCGCCGTTCTCGCCGGCGAGCGCCAGCACCCTCCCCGGGAAGATCTGCAGGCTGACATCGGTCAGCGCACGGACTCCCGGGTAGTGCTTGCTGACGCCTGCGAGCTTGACGAGTGGATCAGCCATCGACTTCATCGGCCCAGATGCCGAATTCCTTCACTTCGTCGCTGTCGATGTTGGCGGGCGTGATGAGCATCGAGGGCCACTCGACGAACCCCTCGACGGTCTCGCCGTTGTGCAGCTTGACGATCAATCGTACGGCCTCCTCGGCCATGGCGATCGGCTGCTGGCTGATCTCGGCGTCCTGGATGCCGGCGCGGATGTTCTCGATCGCGGGCTTCGGGCCGTCGATGCCGATCACGAAGATGTGGCCGTCCTCGCCGATCGGCGCGAAGCGTCCGGCGGACTCGATCGCGCGGCTGACGCCGACCGCCTCGGCCCCGTTCCCCGAGAAGACCGCGTCGATCTCGGGCTGCGCCTGCAGGATGTCGGTCATGACCTCGTTCGAGATCGCGGTGTCCCAGCCCCCGTCGGCCGTCGCGACGACCTGCACGTCCGGGTGGGCGTCCATGACCTCCAGGAAGCCCTTGTCCCGGTCGATGGCGGCGGGCGATCCGGCAGCGCCCTGGATGTTGACGACGTTGCCCTTCGCCTCGCCGTAGCGATCCTCCAGGAACGAGACGATCTCCTCGCCCGCCATCTTGCCCGCGTCGACGTGGTTCTGGCTGACGGTGAACGTGATCAGGTCGCTCGGGATCGAATCGGCCAGTGCGATGACGGGGATTCCCGCCGCGTCAGCCGCCCTGACGGCCGGCACGATGGCCTTGCCATCGGCCGGGTTGATCGCGATGTAGTCGACGCCCTGGGTGATCAGGTTCTCCACGTCGGTGACCTGCTGGTTCGGGTCGCCGTTCGCGTTGGTGGTGATCAGGGTCACCCCGGTCTCCTCGGCACCGCGCTCGAGCCCCTCGAGCAGGCCGGCGAAGAATGGGTTCGACACGGTGTATCCCGAGTAGCCGATGGTGATGCCGGCGTCACCCGCTCCGCCGCCCTCGCCGTTTCCGCCGCCCGATGAGCAAGCCGTCACTCCGACGAGCGCGCCGACTGCCGTGAGCGCCAGCGTTGCCTGTGCAAGCTTTCTGAGCATCAAGTTTCTCCTCTGTCTCTCCATTGAGCCGAAGCGAGTGGCTGTCGCCAGTCGTCAGTCGCCTGTATACACGTTAGGATGATTCCGATAGGTTGTCAATAAAACTGAAACTCCGCTGAAACGATCAGGAAACGCGATGGCACACGATTCGCGAGATCCTCGAGGATGCGGAGATCTGGAGACTGGTAACGAACATGACTACGTTTCAGCCGGGAAGCGCGCTGCAGCGCGGCCCCTCGCTCGCCGAGCAGGCGTACGACGCGATTCAGGATCTGATCGTCTCCGGCACGATCACGCCGGAGACGATCCTGAGCGAGAACGATCTCGCGCGGCAGCTCTCGGTCAGCAGGTCGCCGCTCCGGGAGGCGATCCGTCGGCTCCAGGACGAGGGCATGCTGAACGAGTCGGGCCCGCGGGGGTTCAGCGTTCCGCCCATCACCTCGGAGTTCGTCACCCAGATCTACCAGGTGCGGCGCGCGCTCGAGGCGGAAGCCGCCTTCCTCGCGAGAGACATCCCCCCGGCGGCGATCGCCCGCGTGCGGGCGCTGATGGAGAAGGTGCGGTCGGAGCTCGCGACGGACGCGCCCCACCACTCCTTCAGCGAGGCCGACTTCGCCTTCCACGACCTGTACATCGAGCGGTGCGGCAACCCGATGCTGATCCACCTCATCGAGCGCCTCCATGGCCCGCTCGCGCGCGTGCGGGTCTTCGCTGACCCGCTGCACGAGCACCTACGCGCATCCATCGACGAGCACATGGTCGCGCTCGACGCCATGGAGGCGGGATCGCCGGAACTGCTGCGCGACGCCGTCGTGCAACACATCGACGGGATCGCGGCGCGCCTCCTCCGCCACATCAACTTCGGCACCGGCGCAGACGCATGAGCGCACGACGCTCCGCGGCCTCCTCGCCGTCGGCCGTCCGCGTCGCGGTGGCCGGACTCGGCTGGATGGGAGGGCTCCACGCGCGCTGCTACCGGCGCTTCGCCGAGGCCTACCCGGAGCTCGACGTCTCGTTCTCGCTCGCCGTAGCCGCCAGCCGGGCGGAGTCGCTGCGCGAGGAGGCCGAGCGGCGCTGGGGGTTCGAGCGGACCGTCGCGGCGCCGGGAGCGGCCGCGACGGCCGCCGACGTCGACCTCGTCTCGATCTGCACCCCGAACTCGGAGCACGCCGATCTCGCCGTCTCGGCCGCGAACGCCGGCAAGGCGGTCTGGATCGAGAAGCCGGTCGGGCGCACGCTCGAGGAGGTGCAGCGCGTCCACGACGCCGTGCAGCGCAACGGCACCGTCCTGGTGGTCGGGCACAACTACCGGTCCTCCCCTGCCGTGCGCGAACTGCGCACCCGCATCGCGGACGGCCGCATCGGCACCGTCGAGCACGTTCGCGGTCACTACGACGCGGGCTTCGCGACCGACCCGGCGGCTCCGCTCACCTGGCGGTTCTCCGAGGCCCAGGCCGGGGGCGGCGCCTCAAGCGACATCCTGAGCCACCTCATCGATCTCGCGCAGTACCTGAACGGCCCCGTCGCCGAGGTCGTGGGAAGGCTGCGGACGGTTCACGCTTCTCGCCCGCTCCCGGCAGGCACGGGCGGCCACTTCGGCGGGCGGGCGCTCAACGAGGTCGGCGAGGTCGACAACGACGACATCGCGGTGACACTCGCGTCGTTCGCGAACGGGTCCTTCGGCACCCTCAACGCGAGCCGCGTATCCCGCTCGGGCGAGAACGCCCTCGTGATCGAGATCCACGGCAGCCTCGGCTACGCGAGCTGGAACTCGGAGCACCCCAACGAGTTCCTGTGGCGCGATCGCACCATGTCGGCGGTCTCGAAGGAGTACGTCGACGCGGGCATGCCCGAGTACGGTCGTTTCCTGCCCGGCCCGGGGCTCGGCATCGGTTTCGACGACGTGAAGCTCATCGAGCTCGGCGAACTGGTGAAGCTGCTCCGCGGCATGCCGTCCGAGGCGGCGACCATCGACGACGCCCTGCGGGTCGCGAGGGTGGAGGATGCGCTCAGGCGGTCGACGGCATCGGGAAGCTGGATCGCGGTGAGCTAAGGGATTCGGCCGCATCGGCAACCGGGAGTCTCGTCGCGCCGGCGCCCCGAGGCGAAGCGGAGTGGCGCGCCCCCGTTCCTCGGCGGAGGGTCCGCGGCAGCGGAGGGCCGGGGGCCGGGCGCCGGGGCCGGGCGCCGCTCAGCCCGCGGTCGACCCGCGCACCACGAGGCTGGGCAGGATCAGCACCTCGCGCCCGCGGCGGAACGGGCCCGAGGCGGCGAGCAGCGCCTCGGCCGCCTCGCGCCCGATGCGACGGTTGTGCGGGTCGACGCTGGTGAGCGAGATGCGCGGGATCGCCGCGAGCGTCGAGTCGTCGTAGCCCGTCACGCGGCACCCCTCCGGCACTCGCACGCCGCCCTCCTCGAGCGCGGCGATCACCCCGAGCGCGGTGAGGTCGTTCACCGCGACGATCGCCTCGGGCGGCGGGCCGGCCGCGAGGATGCGCTCCACCGCACGGCGGGCGCCGGCCTCGGTGAAGTCGGCGCGCTCCACCCGGGCCGACTCCCCGAGCCCGCGACGGCCCACGGCCGCCCGGAAGGCGCGCTCGCGCGACGCCGAGACCGTGCCGCCGTCGCCGCCCACGAAGACGATGCGCTCGAGCCCGCGGTCGACGAGGTGGTCGACCACGAGGTCGATGCCCGCGTCGTCGTCCGTGCGCACCGCCGCCACCGTGTCGTCGGTCGCGTCGATCGCGCTCGCCACGACCGTGGGGATCGTGGCGGTCAGGTCGGACAGCTCGGAGAACTCGGGGATCGTGCCGACCGTCAGCAGCCCCGCGGGGCGGAGGTCGCGCAGCACCGCGAGGTTGTCGCGGTCGAGCACGGGCTCGCCGCTGCCGTCGTCGACCTGGGCGGTCACGATCATGGTGCGCTGGCCGGCCTCGCTGAGGCGGGCCTTCGCGGCGCCCACGATGTCGGCGAAGATCGGATTCGAGAGATTGGAGACGAGGATCGCCACGAGGTCGCGGCGCCCGGCCGAGAGCGACTGCGCGACCAGATTGGGCCGGTAGCCGAGCCGCTCGGCCGCGCGCAGCACGCGCAGCCTGCGCTCCTCGCTCACGTTCTCGCCGCCGTTGAAGACGAGCGACACGAGCGACTTCGAGACCCCCGCCTCCCGGGCGACGTCGCGGATCGTGGGCGGGCGAACGGGCGCGGTCGGATCCTGCAGCCGATCCTGGGTCTGCTCCGCCATCGTCACCTCCGCCGCCTCACCGGTCGCCGCACTCCGCTGCGGCATCCCTCACATCCTAGGGCTCGGCGCGGTCACTCGCCCGGGACCGGAGGCGCCGGAGTGCTCGCCGGATCGGAGAAGAAGCGGAAGATACCGCCCTCGCCCAGCCCCTCGCCGCCCTGGCCGAGATACCAGAGGAAGCCGAGCGCCCCGGCGATCAGCACGGCGAACACCACCGCGCGGTAGGCGTTGCGCTCACGATCCCCGCTCACGATCCGAGCCTACGCACTCGCGCCGGAGCCGGCGCCGGGGCCGTCGGCGCCCGGTCCCTCGCCGAACGCCGCCGCGAAGGCGTCGAGTGCGGCGTCCGGATCGCCGCTGGCCCAGGCCTCCATGCCGATCACGCCTTCGTAGCCGAGCCGGCGCAGCGCGGCGGCGACGGCTTCGTAGCGGATCTCCCCGGTGCCGGGCTCACAGCGGCCGGGCACGTCGGCGACCTGGATCTCCCCGATCCACGGCAGGGCCTCGGTGACGAGCGAGACGAGGTTCCCCTCGCCGATCTGCGCATGGTACAGGTCGAGGTTGAGGCGCATGCCGGGCCGGTCGACCGCCCGCACGAGCGCGAGGGTGTCGGCCGCTCGCGCGAACGGGGTGCCCGGGTGGTCGACCGCGAGGTTGAGGTTCTCGAGCACGAAGGTGCGCCCCGTCTCCTCGCCGAGCGCGGCGAGCTCGCGCAGGGTGTCGGCGGCGCGGATCCAGTCGTCGCCGTCCACGCTCTCGCGGGGCACGACCGGCAGGCCGCCCTCGCCGAGACCCGTGCCGTGCAGGTTGAGGCGGGGCGAGTCGATGACCTCGGCGGCGCGCAGCGACTCCCGCGCGGTGGCGATCAGCTCGGCGCGGCCCTCGTCGGTCGTGAGGTCGCCGCGCAGGTAGCCCGTCATCGACGAGAACTCGGCGCCGGTCGCGGCGAGCGCGGCGAGGTCCTTCGAGCTCCAGTCCCAGATCTCGACGAGGAAGCCCCGGTCGTGGATGCGGCGCACGCGCTCCTCGAACGGCAGTTCGAGGAAGAGCATCTCCGCGCAGGCGGCGAGTCGGTAGGTCATCATCGGCCCTCTCGGTGGACGTGGTGGTGCGGTCGGCGGGGCCGGCTCAGAGCTCGACGGGCACCGCGACGCCCTCCACGGCGGAGCGCTGGGCGGCATCGGCGAGGACGAGGGCGGCGCGACCGTCCTCGAACGTGGGGCTGGTCGACGCCTCGCCCCGCACGAGCTTCACGAACTCCACGAGCTCATCGGCGTAGGCCTGCGCGTAGCGCTCGAGGAAGAAGGCGCCGAAGGCGGGCTTCGCGTCGACCGCCGCGGCCGTCGAGGCGCTCACGAGGCTGGTGGGCGCATTGGCGACCTGCAGCATGCCGTTGGCGCCGAAGGCCTCGATCCGCTGGTCGTAGCCGATCGCGCTGTGCCGCGAGTTGACGATGGTGACCACCGCGCCCGAGGCGGTGCGCAGCGTGGTGACGGCCGTGTCGAAGTCGCCGTGCTGGCGGGCGCCGGGGTCGAAGGCCTGCGTGCCGGTGGCGCTGACCGACACGATCTCGGGCAGGAAGAAGCGGGCCATGTCGAAGTCGTGGATCGTCATGTCGCGGAAGATGCCGCCCGAGACCGCGACGTAGTCGGCCGGCGGGGCGGCCGGGTCGCGGCTGATGATGATGAGCTGCTCGAGCTCGCCGATCTCGCCCGCGGCGACGCGGGCCCGCACCGCGGCGAAGTCGCGGTCGAAGCGGCGGTTGAAGCCGAGCGCGACGGGCACGCCGCTCGATGCCACCAGCGGGCGCAGTGCATCGACGCGAGCGATGTCGAGGTCGATGGGCTTCTCGCAGAGCACGGGCAGGCCGGCCTTGACCGAGGCCTCGATGAGATCGACGTGGGTGGGGGTGGGCGAGGCGATGAGCACGGCGTCGATCTCGCCCGACGCGATGAGCGCTTCCGGAGAGTCGGTCGCGGTGCCGCCGAAGCGCTCGACCACACCGCGGGCGCCGTCGACGAACGGGTCGGCCACCCACGAGAGCGCCGCGTCGGGGGCGGCGGCGATGCTGGCGGCGTGCACCTGGCCGATGCGGCCGGTGCCGATGAGTCCGAAACGAACCGGGGTCTGCGTCATTGCGTGGTTCCTCTGGGTCTGGGCCGGGCTGCGAGGATCACCCTCGCCCGGTTTGATAAGACAATTGGGTCGCGATCAGTATACGACTATTGGACCGGTACAAATAGAGCCGCGTCGCCGAGCCCCGGCGGTCGTCGCCCACGGCGCTCCGGAGCCGCGCCGAGCACCGGGCTTCCCGCGCCCCCGGCCCCAGCCCCGACCCCCAACCCCGGCCCCAACCCCCAACCCCCAACCCCGACCCCAATCCCCAAACCTCCAACCCCCCAACCTCCAGACCCCCAAACCTCCAAACCTCCGAATCCCGCCTTCCAGCACCGATCGACCCTCAAGCACCGAATGGAGCGGGACAACGGGTGCTCGTGCGTCGATCGGTGCTGTTGGGGGCGGCGGGCCGCAGGGGGGCGCGAAGGGATCGCAGGGGGCGCGGAGGGATCGCCGGAGCGCGACAGCGCGACAGCGCGGCAGCGCCTCAGGCGCGCGCGGCCGTCGAGCGCCGCAGCACGAGCCCGGGAGTGAGCAGCCCGCCCGCATCGGGCTCGCCGCCCGTCGCGTCGGGGTCGACGAAGCCGCCCCCGCGCGCGACCGAGGCACGATCGGCGGCCTCCTCTGAACCCGGACGCTCCGCTCCGCCCGCGATCAGCGCGACGAGCGCGCGACCCGCAGCCTCGCCCAGCTCTCGCGGGTCACCGCTCACGGAGGTCAGCGAGACGAGCTCGTATGCCGCGAGCGGCGAGTCGTCGTAGCCGACCACTGACAGGTCGCGCGGCACCTCGAGGCCGCGATCCCGGGCCGCGCCGATCACACCCACCGCCATCGGGTCGTTCACGGCGAACACCGCGGTGGGGGGCGATTCGGAACCGGTTCGGGATCCGGATCCCGCGAACAGCCCGGCCGCAGCCGCGCGCCCCGCGGCCTCGCTCGTCTGCTGCGCCCGCAGCACCCGCGGGGGCAGGCCGCGATCCCGCATCTCGGCGAGATAGCCCGCCTCGCGAGTCGCAGCGCTCGCGCCGGGCCCGCCGACGCACACGATGTCGCGGTGCCCGAGGTCGGCGAGGTGCGCGGTGGCGAGCCGGCCCCCCGCGGTCTCGTCGCTCGCGATGACCGGCGCCCCCGGCAGACGGAGCGATCGTGTGCCGAGCACCACCGCGGGCACGCTCAGCCGCGCGGCGGACTCGGCGGGCGCCTCGCCGGCGAGCACGACGCCGTCGACCCGCAGCGAGCGGAACACCTCGAGCGGGTCGAGCCCGAGATGAGCGTTGAGGGCGGCGTCGGCCACGCTGAGGCTGTAGCCGCCGTCGGCGACGGCCGCGCGCAGCCCGGCGAGCGCGGGCGCGAACCACAGGTTCTCGAACTCGTCGACGACCACGCCGATGCCGCGCGTGCGCGTTCCGGCGAGCCCGGCCGCGAGGCGGCTCGGCGTGTAGTCGAGCTCGGCGACGGCCGCGAGCACCGCCGCGCGCTTCTCGTCGCTCACCCGGGGGGAGTCGCGCAGCACGAGCGAGACGAGGGACTTCGAGACGCCCGCGCGCTCGGCCACGTCGTAGATGGTGGGCGGTCTGCGCATCGGGATCTCCTCTCGGTGTTTCGCGTTGACAGCGGCGACCAGTCAAGGTTAGCGTGATCCTCATTGGAGCGCTCCAACGCAATGTGACATACGCGCTCCGCCGTCTCCGCACCCCTCCACCGCCCTCCGAAAGGACCAGATCCGTGACCGCATCACTCGGCGTCGCCGTCATCGGCGCAGGCATGGCCGGCAAGGCCCACGCCGCCGCCTACCGCGCAGCCTCCACGCTCTACAAGCCCACGCTGCCCCCCATCCGCCTCGCCTCGATCGCCGACATCAACGTCGAACTCGGCGCCGAGGCCGCCGCTCGCTACGGCTTCGAACGCCACGACTCCGACTGGCGCGCCATCGTCGACGACGACGGCATCGACGTGGTGAGCGTGGTCGTGGCGAACTTCCTGCACCGCGAGATCGTCGAGGCCCTGCTCGCCGCGGGCAAGCACGTGCTCTGCGAGAAGCCGCTGAGCGACACCATCGACGACGCGCGCGCCATGGCCGAGGCCGCGCGCGCCGCCGCAGACCGAGGCGCGCTCGCCCGCATCGGCTACAGCTACCTGCGCGCCCCGGGCATCGCCTTCATTCGCAGCCTCATCGACGACGGTCGCCTCGGCGACGTGCTGCACTTCTCGGGTCGCTACTGGACCGACTACGGCTGCCGACCCGACGCGCCCATGAGCTGGCGATACCAGGGCCCCGCCGGATCGGGCGCCCTCGGTGACGTCGGCAGCCACCTCAGCTACATCGCCGAGTACCTCTGCGGCGACGTTCAGCGGGTCTCGGGCGGCCGCTTCCACACCTCGATCACCGAGCGCCCGAAGCCGCTCGGCGCCGTCGTCGGTCACACCCGCGGCAACGTGAGCGACGAGCTCGCGCCGGTCGAGAACGACGATTACGCCACCTTCAATGCGCAGTTCGAGCGCTGCGTCGGCACGCTCGAGGTATCGCGCGTCGCCGCCGGGCACCCGAACGACCTCTCCCTCGAGATCTTCGGCTCGAAGGGCGCCGCACGCTGGAGCCAGACCAATCCCGGCCAGGTCGAGGTCATGCTGCACGACGAGCAGACCGACCTCGCCGGCTACCGTACCGTGCCGCTCGGCCCCGAGCACCCCCACTACGCCGGGGGCTGGGCGATGGATGCACCGGGTGTCGGCATCGGCCAGAACGACCTGTTCGTGCACCAGGCCCGCGCATTCCTCGAGGAGGTCGCAGGCATCCCGGAGGCCGAATCGCTGCCCCGCTGCCGCACCTTCGACGACGGCGTGCACAACATGGAGTTCCTCGCCGCGGTGGCGGAGTCGGCCGCGCGGGGCGGATCCGAGATCACGGTGCGCTGATCCCGCCCAGCACCGGCTCCGAGCCCCTTCCCCACCCGCCGCTCCCCCGCCCACCGGTGCGGCTCGCCAGTCCCGGCCCCCAACCGGCTTCGACGAGCGGGCAGCCAGTCGGGCAACCGAGCAACCAAGCAAGCCCCCGAGCAACCACCTTCAACAGAAAGCACCGCACATGAAACTCGGCGTCTACAACGCGATCCTGCACGACCGCAGCCTCCCCGAGGCGATCGCGGTCGTGCAGCGCCTCGGCCTCACCGGCATCGAGCTGAACACGGGCGGTTTCCTGCCCCCGGTGCACGTGCCGAACCGCGAGCAGATCCTCACCTCCGACGCGGCCCGCGACGAGTTCCTCGGCCGGTTCGAGGGCACCGGCGTGCAGATCGCCGGCCTCAACTGCAACGGCAATCCGCTGCACCCGAAGCCGCTCATCGGCGACGCACACGCCGCCGACGTGCGCCGCTCGATCGAGCTCGCCGCGCGGCTCGGCCAGAACCGCGTGGTCACCATGTCGGGCCTGCCGGGCGGTGAGCCCGGCTCGACCGTCGTCAACTGGGTGGTCAACGCGTGGAACTCGGCCGCGCTCGACGTGCTCGACTACCAGTGGGACATCGCGGCGGCGTTCTGGCGCGAGATCGACCGCTTCGCCGCCGACCACGGGGTGAAGGTGGCGCTCGAACTGCACCCGCAGAACCTCGTGTTCAACTCGGCCGACGTGCACAAGCTCATCGAGCTGACGGGCGCGACCCACGTGGGGGTCGAGCTCGACGCCTCGCACCTGTTCTGGCAGCAGATGGACCCGGTCGCGGTCGTGCGGCACCTCGGCGAGCTGGTCTTCCACGCCGCCGCGAAGGACGTGCGCGTGAACCTTGAGTTCGCGCGCCTCAACGGCGTGCTCGACAACTCGTTCCGCCGTCTGTCGCCCGACGAGCCCCGCACGAACCTTGGCGGCGACGAGTGGGCGAACGAGTGGCCGAAGCAGTCGGCGTGGGACTTCGTGGCGCTCGGCAGGGGCCACGACACGGCATTCTGGACCGAGTTCCTGCGGGCGCTGCGCGACGTGGATCCCGAGATGTGGGTCAATATCGAGCACGAGGACGTGTCGCTCGGGCGCATCGAGGGCCTCGAGGTGGCCTCGCGGGTGCTGCGCGACGCCGCCGCCGCGCTGTAGGCGCGGGCCGGGCGGCGGGCGCAGGCGGGATCGCCGGCGGATCGGACCCGCCGACCCCTGCCGCGTTCGCCGCCCCGGGTACGCTCGGAACCGCAGCACGTCTCGAAGGGAGCCCCATGCGCATCGGACTCGTCGGCTACGGAGCCGGAGGCCGGCTCTTCCACCTGCCCTACATCCAGGCCGCGGCGGAGTGGCGGATCGCGGGTGTCGTCACCCGCTCGCCCGCGCGCCGCGCGCAGCTCGTCGAGGAGGCGCCCGGGGTGCCGGCCTTCGATTCGCTCGACGACCTCCTCGACGCCGGCGTCGACGCGGTGGTCACCTCCACGCCCCCGGGTACCCGCCGCGAGCTGGTGCTGCGAGCGCTCGCGCGGGGCGCGCACGTGGTGGCCGACAAACCGTTCGCCCCGCATCTCTCGGGCGCCCGCGAGTTGGCCGACGCCGCGCGGGCCGCGGGCCGGGTGCTGACGGTGTTCCAGAACCGGCGCTGGGACACGGATCTCGTCACGCTGCGCGGCGCGCTCGAGTCGGGCGCGCTCGGCACGCCGTGGCGCGCGGAGCTGGTGCTGGATCAGGACGACCCGGGCACACTCGAGTCCGGGCCCGACGACGGCCTGCTGCGCGACCTCGGGGCGCACGTCGTCGACCAGGCGATCCAGCTGTTCGGGCCGGTGGCCCGGTTCGACGGGCACCTCGACTGGCTCGACGTCGACGGCGGCAGGGTCGACGTCGGCTTCGCGCTCGGGCTGCACCACGGCTCGGGGGTCTACAGCGCAGTCTCGGCGAGCAAGCTGGGGCGCCGGTCGGAGCGCCGCATGGTGGTCTACGGCAGCGAGGGATCGTATGCGTCGCGCATGCATGACGTGCAGTTCGACCGGATCATGGCGGGCGAGCGGCCCGCGGCGGCCGCGCAGTGGGGCGTGGAGCGGGAGGAGCGCTGGGGCGTGCTCTCGACTGCGGCGGGCGAGCGGCGGGTGCCCTCGGCCGCCGGTGACTACTCGGCGTTCTACCGCGGTCTGCACGCGGCGCTCGCCGAGGGTGCACCACTGCCGGTGCGGCTCGACGAGGCCCTGCACACGATCGCGGTGCTCGACGCCGCGAGGGAGAGCGACGCGCGGGGCCGCTCGATCGAGGTCGAGACCGCGTAGCCCGCGTCCCTCCCCCCCTCCCCGCACCCGCGCCCGCGCTCCTCCCCGTCGAGAGGCGAGAATCGCAGGCGGCTCGCCCGAACCACCTGCGATTCTCGCCTCTCGGCGGGTCCCCCGGGAAGCCCGGGCGGATCCGCGGTCCCCACCGCAGCCCGCCTCCGGGCGGCGGCGCTACTTCTGCGGCAGGTAGATCGCGCCGGTCGTGACGTCCTCCTCGAGCTCCTCGAGCGTGCGGCCGCGCGTCTCGGGCACGAACCTCCACACGAACAGCAGCGCCAGTGCGCCCACTCCGGCGAAGAGGTAGAACGTGCCCGTGATCCCGACCGCGTCGACGAGCGACAGGAAGTAGAGCGACAGGAACCCGTTGGTCACCCAGAGCATGAACACGGCGACGCCCATGCCGAAGCCGCGCATGTGCAGCGGGAAGATCTCGGAGAGGTAGACCCAGACGGCCACGTTGAGGAACGTCTGCATCGAGCCGACGAACAGCACGACGAGGAGCAGGATCACCCAGGGTCGCGCCGGGTTGCCGACGGGCAGCGTCATGGAGGCGAGCGCGATCAGCAGGTGGCTCGCGGTGGTGAGCGTCAGACCGGTGATGAAGGTCTTGCGGCGATCGAAGCGGTCCATCATGGCGAGGGCGATGATGGCGCCCACCACGGCGATGACGCCGGGGGCGATGTTCGCGATGAGGGCGGCGCTCTCGTCGAAGCCCGACTCGACGAGCACCGTCTGGCCGAAGTACATGATCGAGTTGATGCCGGTGAGCTGCTGGGCGATGCCGACGCCGATGCCGATCAGCAGGATGCGCAGCAGGTTCTTGTTCGAGAAGACGGCGCGCCACCCGAGCTGGGTCTCGACGGCCTCCTCGGCGGTGATCCGCTCGAGGTCGCGCATCTCGGCCTCGGCGCGATCTTCGGATCGCACGGTCTTGAGCACCGCGAGCGCGTCGGCGCGGCGGCCCTTCTCGACGAGCCAGCGCGGCGATTCGGGCATGCGCAGCATGCCGAAGAAGAGCGCGATGGCGGGCAGCGCGCAGATCGCGAACATGATGCGCCAGACGCCGTCGAGGTGGCCGAGGGCGTTGCCGATGATCGCGTTGACGACGAAGGCGGCGAGCTGGCCGGTGACGATCATCAGCTCGTTGCGGCCCGCGAGGGAGCCGCGGATCTCGTAGGGCGCCATCTCGGCGAGGAAGACGGGCACCACGGTCGAGGCCCCGCCGACCGCGAGGCCGAGCAGCACGCGCCCGATCACGAGCACGGTGAGGCCGGGGGCCGCGACGACGAAGAGGGTGCCGACGAAGAACAGCACGGCGAGCAGGATGATGGTCTTGCGGCGGCCCCAGCCGTCGGAGAGACGGCCGCAGAGCATGGCGCCGATCGCGGCGGCGAAGATGAGCGAGCTGGTGACGACTCCCTCGGTGAAGGGGTTGAGGCCGAGTTCGGCGGCCATGGGCCGCAGCGCCCCGTTGATCACACCCGTGTCGTACCCGAAGAGCAGGCCGCCGAAGGTCGCGATCAGCGCGACGAGGCCGAGCCGCTTGCGGTGCGGGCCGCCGGTGAGCGGCGGCAGGGTCGATGTGCTCGGGTCTATGGATGCTGAGGCCATGAAGAGACTCCTTCGTCGATCGCGCGCTCGAGTCGTAACGGAGCGCTCACCCGAGCTTAACAATGTCGTTACATTTGGACAAACTTGGGCGGGGGCATAGGGTGGCCCCGTGACGTCGTTGCTTCCGCACCTCGCGCCGCCCGCCTGGGCACTGCTCGCGCTCGCGGCGGTGCTCGTGGGCGTCTCGAAGACCGCGATCCCCGGCATCAACACACTCTCGATCGCAGTCTTCGCGGCCGTGCTGCCCGCGCGCGCATCGACGGGCGCGCTGCTCCTCCTGCTCATCGTAGGGGATCTCTTCGCGCTGCTCAGCTACCGGAGGCACGCCGACTGGCGCACGCTGATCCGACTCATCCCGGCCGTCGTCGCCGGCCTCGCACTCGGCGCCGGGTTCCTCGCCGTCGCCGACGACGCGTGGGTGCGCCGCGTGATCGGCGTGATCCTGCTGCTCATCATCGCGTTCACCCTCTGGCAGCGAGCGAGGCGCCGCCCCATCGGCGTCGAACCCGCGTCGGATCGCGCCGCCGCGCTCGCTCGCGTCGGCTACGGCTCGCTCGGCGGCTTCACCACGATGGTGGCGAACGCCGGCGGCCCCGTGATGTCGATGTACTTCCTCGCCGCGCGCTTCCCGGTAAAGGCGTTCCTCGGCACCGCGGCCTGGTTCTTCGCCGTGCTCAACCTCGCGAAGCTGCCCGTGTCGGTGGGCCTCGGGCTCATCACGCCGGGTACGCTGCTGCTCGATCTGCTGCTCGTGCCCGGCGTGATCGGGGGCGCGATGCTCGGGCGCTGGATCGCCGATCGCATCAGGCAGCAGGCCTTCGAGTGGGCCGTGATCCTGTGCACCGTGCTCGGCGCACTCTACCTGCTGCTGAGCTGAGCGGCGGGCACGGCGTTCCGCGGCCCGGCCGCCCCGCAGCCGGCCCGGCGGGATCCCCTCGGATCACGCCGAGGCGATCAGCTCTTTGATCTTCGCGAGCTGGAACTTCGAGATCTCGTCGGCCCGCTCGTCTTCGGCGAACACGTTCGACACGATGAGCGCGTCCTCGCGGTCGAGGAAGCCCGTCTGCCGCAGCGTGCCGAAGAGCTCGGCCCAGTCGACGTCGCCGTCGCCGATCGCGAGGTGCTGGTGCACGCGCACGGCGTTGCCGGGCGGGTTGGTGATGTAGCGCAGCGCGTTCGAGCGCGTGTGGTCGAAGGTGTCGGCCGCGTAGACGGCGCCCAGGCGATCGCCAACCTCGGGCAGCAGCGAGGCCGCGCGGTCGCCGTAGTGGAACGTGTGCGCACCCACGTAGACGAAGCCCACGCGGTCGGTGTTCAGACCGCGGATGATGCGCCACGCCTCGAGCCCGTCCTCGACGAAGTCGTCGGGGTGCGGATCGAAGTTGAGCGTGACGCCCTCGCGCTCGAGCACCGGCACCAGCGCCTCCATCGCGCGGTAGAACGCGAACTCCGACTCCTCCTCGCGCTCGGGGCGGCCCGAGAACTCGGTGTTGACGATGGGCGCCTCGAGCTCGGCCGCGATCTCGATGTAGCGGGTCGTGTTGAAGATCGCGGCCTGCACCTGGTGCTCTTCGGGCCCGCCGAAGCGCTGCACGGGCAGCACCGACGTGATCGTCACCCCGGCGTCGTTCGCGCGCTTCTTGAGCTTCGCGATCATGTCGCCGTCGACCTTCGGATAGTGGAAGTGGCGCCCGAAGTCGGGGTTCGGGGTGAGCTGCAGGTACTCGTAGCCGAGCCGCGCCACCAGGTCCGGGAAGTCGAGCAGGTGGACGGTGCCGTTGTAGGGGGTGGGATCGAGAGCGATGCGAACCATCGGGAGCTCCTTTGCTGTGCGGTGCGGGTCAGGCGTAGAAAGCGGGGCGCTCGGGCGCCTCGACGGGCACGATACCGCCCTCGTGCAGGGCCTTGACCCCGGCCTCGCACGACAGCGCGACGAGGTAGCCGTCCCACGCGTTGGGGCCGTCGATGAGGTCTCCGCGGCGCACGGCGTCGACCCAGCGCTGGATCTGCGCGTCGTAGGCGGCGGCGAACCGCGTGGTGAAGCTCTCATGCTCCCGCACGCGGAAGAACCCGGCGTCCCAGCGCTGCAGGCCCGACGGCTGGCCGATGCGGGCGATGCCCTTCTCGAAGACGGCCTCGGTGGCGACCTGGTAGCCGAACTGCACGCTGACGTTCATCTCGACGTCGACGAGCACGCCGTTCTCGAGCTCCATGATCACGAGGATCGGCTCGCGCAGGCGCTCCGGGGCGAGCGAGTTGCGGCGGGGGTGCTTCACCTCGACGCTCACGACGCGCGACCCGGCGAGCCACGGCACCACGTCGAACTCGTGCACCACCGAGTCGGTGATGAGCATGTCCTCGGTGTAGCTCTCGGGCACCGAGGGGTTGCGGTGCAGCGCGCGCACCATCAGCAGCTCGCCGCTCTCGCCCGAGGAGACGAGCTCGCGCAGGGCCTGGTACTCGTCGTCGAAGCGGCGCATGAAGCCGAGCTGGATGTGCGGGCGGTCGAGCTGCTGCTCGCGCTCGAGGATCTCGAGCGAGCTCTCCGAAGTCTGCGTGAGGGGCTTCTCGCACAGGATGGGCAGCCCCGCTTCGAGTGCCGGCTTCAGCACCGGCGCGTGGAACTGGCCGGGGGTCGCGATGAGCACCGCGTCCATGGCGCCGGCCTCGATCGCCTCCTCGAGGCGCGTGAAGGAGAGGGATCCCGGGGCGTCGGCCGCAGCCGCCTCTGCACGGCCGGCGTCGGGCTCGACGATGGCGGAGACGCGGGCGCCCGCGATGCGGTGCGTGATGCGCTTGATGTGGTCGGCGCCCATCATGCCGGCGCCGACGACGGCGACGCGGAGTTCTTCAGTCATCTTTTCTTGCTCCTTAGGAGATTCGCGCCAGGTGGGTGCAGCCGAAGATGTGCTCACGGGTGCGCCGGGCGATCGGGAGGGGGCGGTCGACGTCGCAGCCGTACATGTCCTGCTCGACGATCGCGAAGATCTCGGGGTCGATCTTCGCGACGGCCTCGATCACGGGTGCGAGGTCGGGGATGCCGTTCGGCGGCTCGATCATGATGCCGTCGGCGACGGCGTCGACGAACGACGTGTCGTTCTTCAGCACGTCGAAGAGCAGCGTGGGATCGACCTGCTTGAGGTGCAGGTAGCCGATGCGCTCGGGGCGCTGCTCGATGAGCTGCACGTTGTCGCCGCCGTAGTAGGCGAAGTGGCCGGTGTCGAGGCAGAGGTTCGTGTAGCGGGGGTCGGTCTCGTCGAGGAAGCGCAGCACCTCTCGCGTGGTGCCGATGTGGCTGTCGGCGTGCGAGTGGAACTGCTGCCGCATGCCGAACTCGTCGAGCAGCGCCTTCCCGAGGCGGTCGTGGCCGGCGGCGAGCTTCGTCCACTGCTCGTCGTCGAGCGTGCGGGGCTCGAGGTTCTCGCCGGTGACGTCGCTGCGCCAGAGGTCGGGGATCACGACGAGGTGCTCGGCGCCGAGCTTCGAGGCGAGGCCGGCGACCGCGAGGGCCTGGTCCCAGGCCCGCTGCCACTGCTCGTCGCCCTTGTGGAAGCCCGTGAAGACGGTGCCGGCCGAGAGCTTGAGGCCGCGCGTGCCGAGTTCGTCCTCGAGCTGGTGGGGGTCGGTGGGCAGGTAGCCGTAGGGGCCGAGTTCGATCCACTCGTAGCCCGCCTGCACGACCTCGTCGAGGAATCGCCGCCAGGGCACCTGGCCGGGGTCGTCCGCGTGCCAGACGCCCCAGGAGTCGGGCGCCGTGCCGATGCGCAGTCCGGGGTTGTCGGTGATAGCTGCCATGTGCGTGATGCTTCCTCACTCGTTCTGCGCGGGGCGGCCCGCTCGCGCCGCTGCGCTCGGGCTTTGATATGACAATATGCCATTGTAGGGCACTCGGATCGTCTTTCCCAGACCTTCGGGCGAACGCGTTCGAAGGCTCATCCGGAAGCCCGCCGCACGCGCAGCGGGGCCGCCGGGACGCGCGCGACGTGCGGCGTCCGGGCGGCCCCCGCAGCGGGTCGTCCGGGCTCAGCCCAGCAGCGGCTTCTGCGCAGCGACCTGCTGCACGTACTCGGCGCGGGCCCGCTGGGTCGACTCGAGCGTCGACACCTGCGGCACCGGCACGTCCCACCAGCCCGCGCCGTCGGGCGCGTAGATCAGCGGGTCGCTGTTGATGTGGATGAACGTGGCGCGATCCGACGCCTTCGCCTGCGCGATCGCGGCCCGCAGCTCGTCGATCGCGTCGGCGCCCGGCTCGACCTCGATGACGTTCATGCCATAACTGCGGGCGTTCATCGCCAGATCGACGGGCAGCACTCGATCTCCCTGGAAATTGCGTGCCCGCTCGTCGTACTCGCGGTACCAGGTGCCGAAGCGCTCGGAACCGACCGTCTCGGAGAGGTGGCCGATCGAGGCGTAGCCGTGGTTCTGGATGAGGATCACGATGATCTTGATGCCCTCGGCCACGGCCGTGACGAGCTCGGTGTTGAGCATCAGGTACGAGCCGTCGCCCACCATCACGATCACGTCGCGGTCGTCGCCGTCGGCGAGCAGGCCGCGCTTCGCGCCCAGGCCGCCCGCGATCTCGTAGCCCATGCACGAGTACGCGTACTCGACGTGATAGCCGAGCGGGTCGCGCACGCGCCACAGCTTGTGCAGGTCGCCGGGCAGCGATCCCGCCGCCTGCACGATCACGTCCTCGGGCGCGGAGGCCTGCTGCACGGCCCCGATGATCTCGGGCTGGCCCGGCAGCGCGAGCCCCGAGGGCCGGAACGCCTCGTCGACGATGCCGTCCCACTGCGCCTTCTCGGAGGCCACGCGTTCGGCGTAGTCGGCCTCGACGCGCAGGTCGGAGAGAGCCGTGTGCAGATCGAGCAGCGCCTCCCGGGCGTCGGCGATCACGGGGATCTGCGTGCCGTGCTTGTAGGCGTCGAACGATGCGACGTTGATGTTCACGAACCGCACGTCGGGGTTCTGGAACGCCGTGCGGGAGGCGGTGGTGAAGTCGCTGTAGCGGGTGCCGATGCCGATGATGAGGTCGGCTTCTGCCGCGAGGCGGTTTGCCGCGAGCGTGCCGGTCGCGCCGACGCCCCCCAGGTACTGCGGGTGATCCCAGTCCAGCACGCCTCCGCCCGCCTGCGAGGAGCCGACCGGGATACCGGTCGCCTCGACGAACTCGCGCAGCTGCTGCTCGGCGTCGGAGTAGAGCACGCCGCCGCCGGCCACGATGAAGGGCCGCTTCGCCGCGCGGATCGCCTCGACGGCGAGCGCGAGCGCGTCGCGTTCGGGGCGCGGGCGACGGATGCGCCACTCGCGCGGCTGCAGGAACTCGACGGGCACGTCGAAGGCCTCGGCCTGCACGTCCTCGGGCAGCGCGATGGTGACCGCGCCGGTCTCGGCGGGGTCGGTGAGCACGCGCATCGCCGCGAGGGCGATCGAGAACAGCTGCTCGGGGCGCTGCACGCGGTCGAAGAACTTCGAGACGGGGCGGAACGCGTCGTTGACGGTGAGCCCGATGTCGTGGGGCTGCTCGAGCTGCTGCAGCACCGGGTCGGCGACGCGGGTGGCGAAGGTGTCGCTCGGCAGCAGCAGCGCCGGCAGCCGGTTGGTGGTGGCGAGCGCCGCGCCGGTGAGCAGGTTCGTGGCGCCGGGGCCCACCGAGGCGGCCGACGCGTAGGTGCCGCGGCGCCGATGCATCCGGGCGTAGCCGACAGCCTGGTGCACCATGGCCTGCTCGTTGCGGGCCTGGTAGTAGGGCATGAGCTCGGGGTTCTCGGCGTTGCACTGCTTCAGCGCCTGACCCACGCCGGCGACGTTGCCGTGGCCGAAGATGCCGAACATGCCGGGCACGGTGCGCTCGCGGATCTCGGTGCCGTCGGCGGCGCGGTCGACGGTCCACTGGTTCGCCAGGAACTCGACGAGCGCCTGGCTGACGGTCATTCGACGGGTGGTCATCGTGGTCTCCGTTTCGCTTGAGGGGTCGGGCCCTGAGCCCGTCGAAGGATCGGCCCGCTCGCACGGCGGGGCGCGAGCGGGTGGAGGGTCAGCGGTCGGCGGTGAAGGGAAGGCGCGAGTCGAGCTGCTGCCCCTCCCAGGTCTCGCGCACCCAGCCGTGGGCCGGGTCGTCGCTGATGAGCCAGGTGCGCTCGGGGTCGGGCCCGGCCATCACGTTGAGGTAGTACATGTCGTAGCCCGGCGCCGCGACCGCGGGGCCGTGGTAGCCGTAGGGCACGAGCGCCACGTCGCCGGTCTTCACCTGGGAGTCGATCTCGATCTGCCCCGCGGGAGACGAGTAGGTGCTGAACATGCCGAAGGCGTGCTCAGCGTCGACGCCCTCTGGGGCGTCTTTGGTGGGCGCGACCTCGAAGTAGTAGATCTCCTCGAGCTCGGACTCGTGGCCTTCGACGTGCTCGTCGTGCTTGTGGGGCGGATACGACGACCAGTTCTCGGCCGGGGTGATGACCTCGACCACGATGAAGCGGGCCGCGTCGAGCGCCTCCTTGCGACCGAAGTTGTGCACCTGGCGGCTGGAGGCGCCGGCTCCGCGCAGTTCGACGGGCACCTCTTCGACCGGCATGTAGCGGGTGGGGCGCACGATGTCGGTGGGCGAGGTGGCGACGAGGAAGCGGCTCTCGCCGGGCGAAGTCGCGGTGACGGTTCCGGTGGCGGCCGCCGAGAGGTAGAGCACGTCGGTGGGGCCCGCGAACACGGAGGGCCGGCCGGCGAGCTCGGTGACCGCCTGCTCGCCGTTCTCGGCGTGGGTCACCCGGAACGAGCCGGAGAGGGGCACGATGAGGCGCTCGACGCCGGTGCCCTCGAGGTCGAGCGAGGCGCCCGGCTCGAGTCTGCCCACTCGAATGCCGGTGTGCTCCCACCCGGGGGTGCGCTCGTCGACCACGCTCTCCCAGCCGTCCTCGGCGAGTTCGCCGCGGCGGTGGAACCAGCGCTCGGCCTGCTGCGTCATGTCGTTCTCCTCTCCAGCCCTGCCGGCCGGGCGAGCGGGGCCGGGCCGGGGGCTCCCGCCCCCGGGCTCCGACCGCCGCGCCCCCGGCGCGGCCGGTGCGTCAGTCGTTCTGCGGGAAGCCGAGGTTGATGCCGCCGTGCTTGGCGGGATCGAGCCAGCGGCTGGTGATCGCCTTCTCGCGGGTGAAGAACTCGAAGCCCTGCACGCCGTACGCCTTCGAGTCGCCGAAGAGCGAGGCCTTCCAGCCGCCGAAGGAGTGGTAGGCGACCGGCACGGGGATCGGCACGTTGATGCCGATCATGCCGACCTGGATCTCGTGCTGGAAGCGCCGGGCGGCTCCGCCGTCGTTGGTGAAGATGGCGGTGCCGTTGCCGAAGGCGCCCGAGTTGATGAGCTCGACGCCCTCCTCGAAGGTCTTCACGCGCACGATCTCGAGCACGGGCCCGAAGATCTCCTCGGTGTAGGCGCGCGAGGTGGTGGGGAGGTGGTCGATGAGGGTCGGGCCCACGAAGAAGCCGTTCTCGTGACCGTCGACCGTGAAGTCGCGGCCGTCGACCACGATCGTCGCGCCGTCCTGCTCGGCGATGTCGATGTAGCCCGTCACCTTGTCGCGGTGCACGTCGGTGATGAGCGGACCCATGTCGGGCTCGGGGCTCGATGCGCCGTTGCCGATGTTGAGGTTCGCGATGCGCTCCTTGATCTTCTCGATCAGCTCGTCGGCGACGGGCTCGACGGCCAGCACGACCGAGATCGCCATGCAGCGCTCGCCCGCGGCGCCGTAGCCGGCGTTGATCGCCTGGTCGGCGACGAGGTCGAGGTCGGCGTCGGGCAGCACCAGCATGTGGTTCTTCGCGCCGCCGAGGGCCTGCACGCGCTTGCCGTGCTTCGAGGCGGTCTCGTAGATGTACTGCGCGATGGGGGTCGAGCCGACGAACGAGATCGACTGCACCGCGGGGTCGGTGAGCAGACCGTCGACCGCGAGCTTGTCGCCGTTGAGCACGGTGAACACGCCGTCGGGCAGACCCGCCTCCTTCCACAGCTCGGCGAGCCACAGCGACGCCGAGGGATCCTTCTCGCTCGGCTTCACGATGACCGCGTTGCCGGCCGCGATGGCGACGGGGAAGAACCACATCGGCACCATGGCGGGGAAGTTGAAGGGCGAGATGATGCCGGCGACGCCGATGGGCTGCTTGATCGAGTAGACGTCGATGCCGGTGGAGGCGTTCTCGGAGAACGCGCCCTTGATGAGGTGGGGGAAGCCGGTGGCGAGCTCGACGACCTCCTGGCCGCGCAGGATCTCGCCCATGGCGTCGGAGAGCACCTTGCCGTGCTCGGAGGTGATGATCGCGGCGAGCTCGGGCTTGCGCTCGTTGAGCAGCTCGCGGAACTTGAAGATGACGGTCTGGCGCTTGGCCATGGAGAACTCGCTCCACAGCTCGAAGCCGCGCTGCGCCGACGCGATGGCCTCGGCGATCTCGGCCTCGTCGGCGAGCGCCACATGGGCCTGCACCTCACCGGTGGCGGGGTTGTAGACGGGGGCGGTGCGACCGCTCGCCGACTCGCGACGTGCGCCGTCGATCCAGTGCGGGATCACGGGGAGATCGGTGCTCATGGGGTTCCCTTCGGGGTGGAGGTGTGTGCCCGCCATTCTGGGCGGGGCCACTGACATTCTTATCGGTAAACGCGCGGGCCGCGCGAGGCTCGGACCGGCTCGCGCGAGGTGAGCCGGCGCCGAGTGCCGACGCCGGCGCTAGGGCAGGTCGCGGTGCACGAGGCGCGCGGCCGTGTCGACCGCCGCGGCCACGTCGTCGTCGTGGGGGTAGAGCAGGGTGCGGCCCACCGTGAGGCCGCGCACGCCGGGGAGCCCGAGCGCGTGCTCCCAGGCGGCGAACGTCTCGTCGGGATCGCCGCCGTTGTCGCCGCCGAGCAGCAGCGTGGGCATCGTCGTGGCCTCCATGACGCGCTCCATCTCGGGCACGACGGGCAGCTTCATCCACGTGTACGCGCTCGAGTTGCCGAGGCCCGAGGCGATCGCGGTCGAGAGGATCACGGCGTCGGCCGAGAGGTCGTTGACGACCCTGCCGTCGACGCGGCCGCTCATGAACGGTTCGAGCATGATGGGCAGTTCGGCCGCGGCTGCGGCGTCGACCGCGCGGGCCGTCGCCTCGAGCGTGGAGGCGGTGCCCGCGTCGTCGAGGTCGACGCGGATGAGGGTCTTGGCGAAGTCGATGCCCTGCCGCTTCATGGCGGGCACGTCGTACGCGGTGTAGCGGTCGTCCATCTCGAACGAGGCTCCCCGCAGGCCGCCGCGGTTCATCGAGCCCACCACGAGCTTGTCGTCGAGCAGGCCGAGCGCGGCGAGGTCGTCGATGATGTCGGGGGTGCCGAGCACGCCGTCGACGCCGGGCCGGGAGACGGCGAGCGCCATGCGCTCGAGCAGGTCGTAGCGGTTGGCCATGGCGGTCTTGTTGGAGCCGACGGCGATCGCGCCTCGGGCGGGGTGGTCGGCGGCGACGATGAACAGCCGCCCGTCGCCGCGGATCACATCGCGTCGGCGGCGCTCGGCGAGGGCGCGGCCGACGCCCGCCGGGTCGGCGGCGCGCAGTTCGCGCAGGCGCTCGAAGTCCAGTGCCATCTCAGGCCCCCTTCGCAAGAATCGCCTCGACCTCTGCGGCGTCGGGCATGGCCGTGGAGCACTCCAGTCGGGTCGCGACGATGGCGCCGGCGACGTTCGCGAAGCGGAGGATGCGCTCGAGCTCCCAGCCCTGCAGCAGGCCGTGGCAGAGCGCTCCGCCGAAGGCGTCCCCCGATCCGAGGCCGTTGACCACGTCGACGAAGTGCGGGAGCACCTCGACGCGCTCGTCGCGGGTCTTGGCGAGCACGCCCTTCGGGCCCTGCTTCACGATGGCGAGCTCGATGCCGCGCTCGAGCAGCGCGTCGGCGGCGCGGTCGGGCTCGGTCTCGCCGACGGCCACCTCGCACTCCTCCTTGTTGCCCACGGCGACGGTCGCGTTGCCGATGGCGCGCTCGACCTGGGCGGTGGCCTCGGCGGGGTCGGCCCAGAACATGGGGCGGTAGTCGAGGTCGAAGACGGTGTGCCTGTGGCCGGCGCGCGCCTCGAGGGCGGTGTGGTGGGCGCTGCGGCTGGGCTCCTCGCTGAGCCCGGTGAGCGTGAACCAGAAGATGCGTGCGGCGCGCACGGCGTCGAGGTCGAGGTCGGAGCTCGTGATCTGCAGGTCGGGCGCCTTGGGCTTGCGGTAGAAGTAGAGCGGGAAGTCGTCGGGCGGGAAGATCTCGCAGAAGGTGACGGGGGTGGGGAACTCGGGATCGACCCTCACCTCGCGGGGGTCGACGCCGAGGCGGTCGAGTTCGCGCAGCAGGTAGCGGCCGAAGGGGTCGTCGCCCACTCGGGAGATGAGGGCGCTCGTGTCGCCGTACTTGGCCGCCGCGACCGAGACGTTGGCCGCGCTGCCCCCGAGGTACTTGCCGAAGCTCTCGACGTCCTCGAGCGGACCCTTCTGCAACGGGTAGACGTCGACGCCGAGCCGCCCCATCACCAACACGTCATCAGGACGCCGCTGTTCCGACATTCGCTCCCCGCCTTCCGGTTCATGACATGAGCAGCGCGCCGTGCGCCGCTGCATTTGTCCTAACAATATCACGAAGCGAAGCCGGTGGCACCACATCGCCTCAATGGAGGTAATGTTGTCATCACATAGGAGTAGCGCGGCTCCCCAGACGTCGCCGCTCAGTGCACGGAGAGCGGGCGCGGATCAGCGGCCCCTGTTCCGTTCGCGCTGCGGCCGGCGCCTCGCACGGCGGCCCGCCGAGCGAAGCGAGGGTCACATGAGCACCGAACCCGTCTGGCCGGAAGAGCTGTTCACCGACCTCGATCGAACCGGCCCGGTGCCCCTCTACTTCCAGATCTCGAGCCGCCTCGAGCGCGCGATCCGCGACGGCGTCATCCCCGCCGGCGCCCGCCTCGAGAACGAGATCTCGATCGGCGAGCGCCTCGGCCTCTCGCGCCCCACCGTGCGCCGCGCGATCCAGGAGCTCGTCGACAAGGGCCTGCTCGTGCGCCGCCGCGGCATCGGCACCCAGGTGGTGCAGGCGCGGGTGAGCCGGCCCGTCGAGCTGACGAGCCTGCACGAGGATCTCACGCGGGTGGGCCACACGCCCACGACGCGCGTGCTCTCGATCGAGCGCGTGCAGGCCGACGAGGAGGTGGCGGCGCAGCTGCGCATCGCCCCCGGCACCGAGATCAGCCGCATCCGCCGCCTGCGCTGCGCCGACGGCACCCCCATGGCGATCCTCGACAACCTGCTCGCCCCCGAGTTCTCGGACATCACCGCCGAGGACCTCGAGCGGCACGGCCTCTACGAGATCCTGCGGGCGCGCGGCATCACCATCAAGATCGCGAACCAGACGATCGGCGCGAGGCGCACGCACGGCGACGAGCACGAGCTGCTCGATCTCGCGAAGGGCAGCCCGCTGCTCACCATGGACCGCGTGGCCTTCGACCACGGCGGGCGGGTCATCGAGGCGGGGCACCACTGCTACCGCCCCGACCTCTACTCCTTCGAGACGACGCTCGTCTCGCGCTGAGCGCCGCCGCGCGCCCCCGCGAGCAGCTCGCGGTAGACCTCGAGCAGGCGATCCGCCGACGCCCCCCAGTTGCGGGTGAGAGCATGGGCCCGGGCGCCGCGACCCAGCGCGGCGAGCCGGTCGGGATCGGCGAGCAGCGCCGACAGTGCGTCGGCCCAGACGCGCGGATCGTCGCCCGCCACCAGCACTCCCGTCTCGCCGTCGATGACGGCCTCGCGCAGCCCGCCCGCGTCGCGCGCGATCACCGGGATGCCGGAGGCGGCCGCCTCGAGGGCGACGAGCCCGAACGTCTCGGAGTGCGACGGCACGAGCATCACGGCCGCGCGGCGGATGCGGTCGGCGAGCTCGCCCCGCCGCAGGGCGCCGTCGAAGGCGGTCGTGCAGAGCATGCCGTGGCGGGCGACCGCCTCGTGCAGCGCTCGCACGTAGTCGTCGCCGTCGGGCGGCGGCGCGCCCACAATGCGCAGCATGGGCCGCTGGTCGGGCGGCAGCACCGCCACCGCCTCGATCACGAGGTCGAAGCCCTTGAGCGGATGCAGCCGCCCCACAACGATCGCCTCGGGGCGTCCGCCGCTGCCGAACCAGTCGCGGTCCTCTTCGCAGTCGCGCGTGGCGCACGGATGGAACAGCTCGGTGTCGACGCCGAGCGGCACGACGCGCACGCGATCCTCGTCGCCGTCGAGGCGCTCGAGCACGGTGCGCCGCTCGGCCTCGCTCACCGCGATCACCAGGTCGACCTCGTGCGCGAGGCGCCGCTCCCCCGCCAGCCGGCCCGGCGACTCGGGCCGCTCGCCGTCGGTGAGCGGCGACTCGGGCGGCGCCGCGATCGAGTGGTAGCTCTGCACGAGCGGAACGCCGGCGCGGCGCGCGACCGGCAGTGCCGCGATGCCGGAGAACCAGTGCTCGGCGTGCAGCAGGTCGACGGGCGCGCGCTGCAGCTCGGCGTCGAGCAGCGCGCCGAACTCGCCCATCACGCCCTCGTGCTCGCCCTTCGCGAGCAGCCGCGGCGGGCCGGCGTCGATCTGCACGACCGCGAGCCCAGACTCGAGCACGGTGCGGGCCGGTGGCGCAGGATCGCTGCGGCGGGTGAAGATGGTGACCTCGTGCCCCGCGCGGGCGAGGGCGTCGGCCTGGGCCCGCACCACCACGTTCATGCCGCCGGCGTCCTTCGTGCCCGGCACGTCGAGTGGCGACGTGTGCAGCATGACGAAGCCGATACGGAGCGGGGCGGCGCTGGAGGGCATGCATCGAGCGTATCGCCTCGGCCGGGCCGGCCCGCCTCGCCTCGCTCGGCTTCCCTGCCGCGGTGCCGAGGATCGGGTTCGCGGGCCGGGAATACGCGGGCGGGCAACGGGGTTGATGCGAGATATACCCCATAGGGGTATGCTGAAAGAGACTGCAACGAGAGGATCGCCATGACCGCCGCACCCCAGACCACCGAGTACCGAGTCACCGGCATGAGCTGCGGACACTGCGAGAATGCGATCCGCCAGGAGGTCGCCGAGGTGCCGGGCGTCACCGGCATCGAGGTCAGCGCCGGCACCGGCCTGCTGCGCGTCGCGCACGCCGAGCCGCTCGACGACGCCGCGATCCTCGCCGCCGTCGACGAGGCCGGCTACACCGCCGCCCGCGCCTGAGCCATGAGCACCAGCACCTACGAGCTCGAGATCGGCGGCATGACCTGCGCCTCGTGCGCCGCCCGCATCGAGAAGAAGCTGAACCGGCTCGACGGCGTCGAGGCCAGCGTCAACTACGCCACCGAGAAGGCCCGCATCGCGGCGCCGGAGGGCTTCGACCCGCACCTGCTCATCGCCGAGGTCGAGAAGACCGGCTACACCGCCGAGCTCCCCGCGCCGCCGCCCGACGCGACCGGCGCCGACGACGGCGCGACCGAGCACGACGACCCCGAACTGCTCGCCCTGCGCCGCCGCCTCGTCGGCTCGGTCTGGCTGTCGGTGCCCGTGATCCTCGTCTCGATGATCCCCGCCCTGCAGTTCGACTACTGGCAGTGGGCCGCCCTCACCCTCACCGCCCCCGTCATCGCCTGGGCGGCCTGGCCCTTCCACCGGGCCGCCTGGGTCAACCTGAAGCACGGCGCCGCCACCATGGACACGCTCGTGTCGGTGGGCACCTCGGCCGCGTTCCTGTGGTCGCTGTACGCGCTGTTCCTCGGCACCGCCGGCGAGAGGGGCATGACGCACGCCTTCGAGATCACCGTCCACCCCCACGACGGCGCGGGCAACATCTACCTCGAGGTCGCTGCGGGCGTCACCATGTTCCTGCTGGCGGGGCGCTACTTCGAGAAGCGCTCGAAGCGCCAGGCCGGATCCGCGCTGCGCGCGCTGCTCGAGCTCGGAGCGAAGGACGTCGCGGTGCGGCGGGGCGGGGTCGAGACCCGCGTGCCCGTCGAGCAGCTCGAGGTCGGCGACGAGTTCATCGTGCGGCCCGGGGAGAAGATCGCCACCGACGGCGTGATCGTCGAGGGCGCCACCGCGGTCGACGCCTCCATGCTCACCGGCGAGTCGGTGCCCGTCGAGGCCGCCACCGGCGACAGCGTCACGGGCGGCACCGTCTCCACAAGCGGCCGCATCGTCGTGCGCGCCGACCGCATCGGCTCCGACACCCAGCTCGCCCGGATGGCGAGGATGGTCGAAGACGCCCAGTCGGGCAAGGCGCAGGTGCAGCGCCTTGCCGACCGCATCTCGGGCGTCTTCGTGCCGATCGTGCTCGTGATCGCCCTCGCGACGCTCATCACCTGGTTCGCGCTCGGATCCTCGGCGGCGAGCGCGTTCACCGCGGCCGTCGCCGTGCTCATCATCGCCTGCCCCTGCGCGCTCGGGCTCGCGACTCCCACGGCCCTGCTCGTCGGCACCGGTCGCGGCGCTCAGCTCGGGATCCTGATCAAGGGCCCCGAGATCCTCGAGTCGACGCGCCGCGTCGACACCGTCGTGCTCGACAAGACGGGCACCGTCACGAGCGGGCGGATGGAGCTCGCCGAGGTGATCCCCGCAGCGGGTCAGGATCGAGACGAGCTGCTGCGCCGCGCGGGCGCCGTCGAGGCGGCCTCCGAGCACCCGATCGCGCAGGCCGTCGCGCGCGCCGCGGCCGACGAGCTCGGAGACCGGCTGCCGGCCGCCGAGTCGTTCCGCAACGTCGCCGGCCGGGGGGTCGCGGCGACCGTCGAGGGCACCGCGGTCATCGTGGGGCGCGACTCCCTGCTCGCGGACTGGGCCGTGACCGCCGACGCCGCACTGCTCGCCGAGAAGGACCGCCTCGAGGCCGCCGGGCGCACCGTGGTCGTCGCCGCCTGGGACGGCGAGGCCCGGGGCCTGCTCGCCGTCGCCGACAGCGTCAAGCCCACGAGCGCCGAAGCGATCCGCGCCCTGGAACGCCTGAGCCTCACCCCCGTGCTGCTCACCGGCGACAACCGCGCCGTCGCCGAGCGCGTCGCCGCCGAGGTCGGCATCGATCGCGTGCACGCCGAGGTGCTGCCCGGCGACAAGGTCGACGTCGTCAGGGCGCTGCAGGCCGAGGGGCGCGTCGTCGCGATGGTCGGCGACGGCGTCAACGACGCCCCCGCCCTCGCGCAGGCCGACCTCGGCCTCGCCATGGGCACCGGAACCGACGCCGCCATCGAGGCCGCCGACATCACCCTCGTACGCGGCGACCTGCGCAGCGCGGCCGACGCCATCCGGCTGTCGCGCCGCACCCTCGCCACCATCAAGGGCAACCTGTTCTGGGCCTTCGCCTACAACGTCGCCGCGATCCCCCTCGCGGCGCTCGGCCTGCTCAACCCGATGATCGCGGGGGCCGCGATGGCGTTCTCGAGCGTCTTCGTCGTGGGCAACAGCCTTCGCCTGCGCGGCTTCAGGGGCGCTTCGACTCGGCGTGAGCGGTAGCGTCGAGTACCGAGAGATGGAGACACGGATGCAGGACGAGTGCGAGCCCGAGTTCAGCGCCGGGCACCCCGAGCGCCCCGACGCCCGCGACGACGGCCACGGGCACGGGCACTCCCACGACCACGGCGTCGGCGGCGGATCCGGGGCGCCCGGCACCGCGACCGCGAAGCACCGCAAGCGGCTGATCCTCGTGCTCTCCATCACCCTCGGCGTCTTCGTGGTGCAGGTGGCGGGCGCCTTCGTCTCGAACTCGCTGTCGCTGCTCGCCGACGCCGGGCATATGCTCACCGACGCCACCGGCGTCGCGATCGCGCTCATCGCGAGCCTCATCGCGGCGCTTCCCGCCACCTCGAAGCGCACCTTCGGCTACCTGCGCGTCGAGGTGCTCGCCGCGCTCGTCAACGGCATCGTGCTGGGCGTCATCGCGGTCGTCATCCTCGTGCAGGCGATCTCGCGCTTCGGTGCCGAGGTCGAGGTGCACTCGGGGCCCATGCTCGTGGCGGCCGTGATCGGCGCCGCGGCGAACCTGGTCTCGCTGCTGATCCTGCAGTCCGGCCAGAAGGAGAGCCTCAACGTGCGGGGCGCCTACCTCGAGGTGCTCGGCGACCTGCTCGGCTCGATCGCCGTCATCATCGCCGGCATCGTCATCATGCTCACCGGTTGGAACGCCGTCGACCAGATCGCCTCGATCCTCATCGCCCTGCTCATCTTCCCGCGCGCGATCAGCCTGCTGCGCGACGTCGTCGACGTGCTGCTCGAGGCCTCCCCCAAGAACATCGACGTCGACGCGGCCCGCGACCACATGCTCGCCGTGCCGGGCGTCACCGAGGTGCACGACGTGCACGCCTGGACCATCACCTCTGGGGTGCCCGCCTTCTCGGCCCACGTCACGGTCTCCGATGCGGCCTGGAGCGAGCGCGACTACCACGCGATCCTCGACGAGCTGCGGGCCTGCCTGCACGAGCACTTCGACACCTCCCACGTCACGCTGCAGCTCGAACCCGCGAGCCACGGCGAGAACTCCTCACATGCACATGCGTGACTGCGGTCCCCTCAGGTCGGCGAGGAGAGTGGAGCTCCGCGCGCCTCGGCGGCGCGCGGGGCGACGAAGGAGCAACGCGCGAGGGGTCCCCGTCCGGGCGCGGAGACCGGTCTCCGAACCGCGACACGCCCGGCCCTCCCCTCGCGCAGGCGCAGAACCGCGCCGATCCTTATTTTGAGTTATTCAAAACAAGTAGGCTGATGCCATGAGCGCGAACACCCCGGCCCCTCACGAACCGTGGAGCAGCCTGCTCCGCGCGCGCGGGCTGCGCGTCACCGAGGGCCGCCTCTCCGCTCTCGACCACATCGCCGCCCACCCGCACAGCTCGGCCGCCGCCATCCACACGGCCCTCGCCGAGCAGCAGCCGTCGCTCTCCCCCCAGTCGGTGCACAACATCGTCAACGACCTCACCCAGCACGGCCTGCTGCGCCGCATCGACCCGCCCGACTCCGGCAGCGCCCTCTACGAGACCCGCCTGCACGACAACCACCATCACGTGCAGTGCATCGTCTGCCACCGCATCGAAGACGTCGACTGCGCCCTCGGCGCGGCGCCGTGCATGCTGCCCCCGCAGACCCACGGCATGCGCATCATCGAGGCCACCGTCACCTTCCGCGGCATCTGCGCCGTCTGCGAACGGCGGGCCGAGACGCGCGAGGCCGATCCCGAGGCCGCAACCGCGGCCGCCGGATCCGCACCAGCCGCCTGATCCGCACCCCGCCGCGAGCTCGACGCCGAGCCCCTCCGCGGCTCCCCCATGCCCGAACACGTCCAGCACACCCCCGAAGAAAGGAACCGGCATTGACTGACGAGCTCAAGTGCCCCGTCGACCACAGCGGCAGGGGCCCCGCCCCCACCGAGGGCACGGCGAAGCCCGCCGCAGGCGCGACCACCAACACCGACTGGTGGCCCGACCGCCTCAACCTGAAGATCCTTGCCAAGAACCCCGACGTCGCCAACCCCCAGGGCGCCGACTTCGACTACCGCGCCGCCTTCGAGACGCTCGACCTGCCCGCCGTGAAGGCCGACATCGCCGAGGTGCTCACCGATTCGCAGCCCTGGTGGCCCGCCGACTTCGGCAACTACGGCCCGCTCTTCATCCGCATGGCCTGGCACTCGGCCGGCACCTACCGCGTCTTCGACGGCCGCGGCGGCGGCACCGGCCAGCAGCGCTTCGCGCCCCTCAACAGCTGGCCCGACAACGTCGGCCTCGACAAGGCGCGCCGCCTGCTGTGGCCCGTCAAGAAGAAGTACGGCAAGTCGCTCTCGTGGGGCGACCTCATGATCCTCGCAGGCAACGTCGCGCACGAGCAGATGGGCATGCCCACCTTCGGCTTCGCCGGCGGTCGCCCCGACGTGTGGGAGCCGGACGACGACGTGTACTGGGGCTCCGAGGGCAGCTGGCTCGGCGACGAGGCCCGCCTCGGCGACGACGGCAAGGCCAAGCTCTCCGAACCGCTCGGCGCCACCATGATGGGCCTCATCTACGTCAACCCCGAGGGCCCGCGCGCGAGCGGCGACCCCCTCGCCGCGGCGCTCCAGATCCGCGAGACCTTCGCCCGCATGGCCATGAACGACGAGGAGACCGTCGCCCTCATCGCCGGCGGCCACACCTTCGGCAAGACCCACGGCGCCGCCCCCGAGGGCGACCACGTCGCGGCCGAGCCCGAGGGCGCCCCCATGGAGCAGATGGGCCTCGGCTGGAAGAGCAGCTTCGGCACCGGCCACGGCAAGGACACCATCGGCTCGGGCCTCGAGGTCACCTGGACCTACCACCCCACGCGCTGGGACAACGAGTTCTTCCACATCCTCTTCGCCTACGAGTGGGAGAAGGTCGACGGCCCCGGCGGCCACCACCACTGGCGTCCGAAGGACGGCGGCGGATCCGACATGGTGCCCGAGGCCGACTTCAGCGGCCGCCGCGAGCCCCGCATGCTCACCACCGACATCTCGCTGCGCGAGGATCCGATCTACCGCGAGATCTCGATGCGCTACCGCGACGACCAGCGCGCCTTCACCGAGGCCTACGCTCGCGCCTGGTTCAAGCTCACCCACCGCGATCTCGGCCCGAAGTCGCGCTACCTCGGCCCCGAGGTTCCGTCGGAGGATCTGATCTGGCAGGATCCGATCCCGGCGCGCAACTACGAGCTGATCGACGCCGCCGACGTCGCCGCCCTCGAGCAGCGCATCGCCGAATCCGGCCTGACCGTCGCCGAGCTCGTCTCGACCGGCTGGGCGGCGGCCGCCACCTACCGCGGCAGCGACAAGCGCGGCGGCGCGAACGGCGGCCGCATCCGCCTCGAGCCGCAGCGCGACTGGGAGGTCAACAACCCCGAGCGCCTCGCCCGGGTGCTGCAGGTGCTCGACGGCGTCAAGGCGCAGTTCGACGCCGAGAACGAGGCCACCGGCAAGCGCGTCTCGATCGCCGACCTCACGGTGCTCGCCGGCAACGTGGGCGTGAAGCAGGCCGCCGAGGCCGCGGGCCGCACGGTCTCGATCCCCTTCACCCCGGGTCGCACCGACGCCTCGCAGCAGCAGACCGACGTCGAGTCGTTCGAGTACCTCAACCCGGCCGCCGACGGCTTCCGCAACTACGAGAGCCCGCGGGCACTCGGACGCCCCGCCGAGCAGCTGCTCGTCGACCGCGCCAACCTGCTCACCCTGTCGGCCCCCGAGATGACCGTGCTCGTCGGCGGTCTGCGCGTGCTCGACGCCAACTGGGACGGCTCGAAGCACGGCGTGCTCACCGACCGCCCGGGCGTGCTCACGAACGACTTCTTCGTGAACCTGCTCGATCTGAACACGAACTGGCGCGCGATCGACCCCGAGTCGCGCACCTTCCAGGCCATCGATGAGACTACGGGCGAGGAGACCTGGACCGGCACCCGCGCCGACCTCGTGTTCGGCTCGAACAGCGAGCTGCGCGCGGTCGCCGAGGTGTACGCCAGCGACGACGCCGCCGACCGGTTCGTCGACGACTTCGTGCGCGCCTGGGTCAAGGTCGCGAACCTCGACCGCTTCGATCTGCGGTAGCCGACGCTCGGCCTCGGCGAGGGGATGCCTTCCTGTCGCGAGGATGCCTGAACACCCGTTCGCCCGGCATCCTCCCGACGGGGAGGCATCCCCTCGTCGCACGTCGACGGTGCGGGTGCGGCAAGCGCCCCTCAGCCGAGCCTCGGGCCGCCCTCCGGCTGCGCCAGGTGCCGCGCCACGCGCTGCTCGAGGCCGAGCCGCACGCCCGGCCACTCGGTGCGGGTGATCGAGAACACCACGGTGTCGCGCAGGTAGCCCGCGGGCTGCCGCAGGTGCGCGCGCAGGACGCCGTCCTGCCGCGCCCCGAGCCTCGCGATCGCCTCCCGCGACTGGTGGTTGTGGGAGTCGGTGCGGAACTCGACCGCCGGGCAGTCCCAGACCTCGAAGGCGTGCGCGAGCAGCAGCAGCTTCGACTCGGGGTTCGTGCCGGTGCCGTGCGCGCCGGCCGCGTTCCAGGTCGAGCCGATCTCGACCCGGGGCGTCGCGGCGTCGATGTTCATGAACGTGGTCATGCCGATCACGCGGCCCGTGTCGTTGCGGCGCGCGGTGAAGGGCAGCATCGACCCGCACCGCTGCAGCTCGAGGCGCCGGTCGATCTCGGCCGCCATGCCGTCGGGCGCCGGGATGCTCGTGTACCAGAGCCGCCACATCTCGCCATCCTGCACGGCCTCGACGAGCCCGTCGTGGTGCTCGGGCGCGAGCGGCTCGAGCGTGACGAGCCGGCCCCGCAGCACGCCCGGATGTTCGAGTGTCATCTGGTCGCCCCGACGATCAGTCCAGCAGCAGCGCGGGCTCTTCGAGCACGGACGCCACGTCGGCGACGAAGCGCGAGATCACGTCTCCGTCGACGATGCGGTGGTCGAACGATCCGCCGACGGTGGTGACCATCCGGGGTCGCACCTCGCCGTCGACCACCCACGGCTTCTGCTTGATGGTGCCCATCGCCATGATGGCGCACTCGCCGGGGTTGAGGATCGGGGTGCCGAAGTCCATGCCGAAGACGCCGATGTTGGTGATCGTGATGGTGCCGTTCTGCATCTCGGCGGGCTGGGTGCGGCCGTCGCGCGCCGTGATCGTGAGCTGCTCGATCGCCTTCGCCAGGTCGAGCAGGCTGAGGTCTTGCGCGTCCTTGATGTTGGGCACCACGAGGCCGCGCGGCGTGGCCGCGGCGATGCCGAGGTTCACGAAGTTGTGTCGGATGATCTCGGTGTCGGTGAAGGTGGAGTTCACCTCGGGGTTGCGCCGGATCGCCCAGAGCATCGCCTTCGCGAAGATGAGCAGCGGTGACACCTTGACGCCCGCGAAGTCGGTGGAGTTCTTGAGGCGCTTCACGAACTCCATCGTGCGGGTCGCGTCGACGTCGGTGAAGACGCCCACGTGGGGCGCCTCGGTCGAGCTGGCCACCATCGCCTTCGCGATCTGCTTGCGCATGCCCTTCAGCGGGATGCGCTCCTCGCGGGCCTCCGACGCCTCGGGGGTGGAGATGTTGCGGAAGAGGCTCGCCTGGGTGGCGTGCCGCACCACGTCGTCGCGCAGGATCTCGCCGGCGATGCCGGTGCCCGAGACCTGCGAGAGGTCGACGCCGAGATCCTTTGCGAGCTTGCGGATCGGCGGCTTCGCGATGATCGGGGCTGCCTCGGCGACCGGGATCGGCGCGTGCGCGCGCGGCGACCCGTTCAACAGCGGTTCGCCGCCGCGACGACGGCGCGACTTCACCGCGCCGCCCGCCCCGTAGCCGACGAGCACGGCGCCGCCCTCGTCCTCGTGCTCCACGCTCGCAGCCGCGTCGGCGACCGCGGCGCGGGTCTCCTCGTCGGCGCCCGCCGACTCCGCACCCGCCGGCTCCGCCCCGGGCGCCGCTGCGGCCTCGCCGCCCTCGGACCCCGCCGTCGTGACGCGCAGGATCGGATCGCCCACGGGAACGGTCTGACCGATCTCGGCGAGCAGCTCGGTGACCGTGCCGGTGAACGGCGACGGCAGTTCGACGAGCGACTTCGCGGTCTCGATCTCGCAGATCACCTGGTTGAGCTCGACCGTGTCGCCGGGCGAGACGTGCCAGGTGACGATCTCGGCCTCGGTCAGGCCCTCGCCCACGTCGGGAAGGGGGAACGTCATCTCGCTCATGGTTGCTCCTGGGATTCGGTGGGAGGTTCTAATAGTGCATCGTGCGGTCGACGGCCTCGAGCACGCGGTCGGCGTCGGGCAGGTAGAGCGATTCGACGGCGGCCGCAGGGAACGGCACGTCGTAGCCGGAGACGCGCAGCACCGGCGCCTGCAGGGAGTAGAACGCGCGCTCGGCGACGGTCGCGGCGATCTCGCTGCCGATGCTCGCGTTGCCGACCGCCTCCTGCGCGACCACGAGACGCCCGGTCTTGCGCACGGAGGCGAGCAGCGGCTCGTAGTCGATCGGCGAGACGCTGCGCAGGTCGACGACCTCGAGGCTCGTGCCCTCGGACTGCGCGACCTCGGCGGCCTGCAGCAGCGTCGTCACCATCGCGCCGTGGCCGACGACGGTACAGTCGGTGCCCGTGCGGGCGATCCGGGTCTGGTGGAGGCCCGCGGCCGGCGCCGCCGGATCGACCTCGCCCTTCTGCCAGTACTTCGCCTTGGGCTCGAAGAACAGCACGGGATCGTTCGAGGCGATCGCCTGCTGAATCATCCAGTAGGCGTCGTTCGGCGTCGACGGCGCGACGACGCGCAGGCCAGGGGTGTGCGCGAAGTACGCCTCGGGGCTCTCCTCGTGGTGCTCGATGGAGTTGATGTGCCCGCCGTAGGGCACGCGGATGACCACCGGCATGTCGACCCGGCCGTCGTGGCGGGCGCGGATCTTCGCGAGCTGCGTGACGATCTGGTTGAAGGCCGGGAAGATGAAGCCGTCGAACTGGATCTCGATGACGGGGCGGTAGCCGCGCATCGCGAGGCCGATCGCGCTGCCGACGATGCCGGCCTCGGCGAGCGGGGTGTCGAGCACGCGGGCCGAGCCGAAGTCTGCCTGCAGCCGGTCGGTCACGCGGAAGACGCCGCCGAGCGGGCCGATGTCCTCACCCATGAGCAGCACTCGCTCGTCGGCGGCCATCGCGGCGCGCAGCCCCTCGTTGATGGCGCGGGCGAGCGGGAGGGTGGTGCGCTCGGACAGCGTGGCGACGGTCTGCCCGTCGACGCGCTCGGTATCCGGCTGAGCCGGGCGGCTGGAGGTCTCGGTGTGCGTGGCGCTCATTCTGCTGATCCTTCCGAGAACGACGACTCGTAGCGCTCGAACCACTCCCGCTGCTCGTCGATGCGCGGATGGGGCTCGGAGTAGACGTGGTCGAACATCGACCCGGGCTGCGGGGCGGGCAGGCTCAGTATGCCGTCGCGGACCCGCTTCGCCTCGCGCTCCGCCTCCTCGCGCGCCTCCTCGAAGAACGCGTCGTCGATGCCCAGCGTGCGCAGGTGCGCCTCGAAGCGGGCGATCGGGTCGCGCTGCTGCCACGCCTCGAGCTCGCCGGCCGGCCGGTAGCGCGTGGGGTCGTCGGCGGTGGTGTGCGCGCCGACGCGGTAGGTGAGCGCCTCGATGTATCCCGGGCCGCCCCCCGTGCGCGCCTCTCGCAGGAATCGGCGCCCTACCGCGTACGCGGCGAGCGGGTCGTTGCCGTCGATCTGCACGCTGCGCAGGCCGAAGCCGAGAGCGCGGCGGTAGAGCGGGGTGCGCGACTGGCGCGCGACCGGCACCGAGATGGCCCAGCCGTTGTTCTGCACCACGAAGACCTCGGGGGTCTGGTAGCTGGCGGCGAAGATCATGGCCTCGTTGGCGTCGCCCTGGCTGGAGGTGCCGTCGCCGTAGAACACCATGGTGGCCTCGCCCGTCGCGGTGCCCGGCTCGCCCGCGTCCATGCTCGTGTCGCCCGCGCGACGCTTGGCGTCGAGCAGCTGACCGAGCGCGTTGCCGGTGGCGTGCTGGGTCTGCGCGCCGAGCACCAGCGTGTAGAGGTGGAAGTTGCCGTGCGCCGGGTCGGTCACGTCCCAGCCGCCGTGGGTGAGGCCGCGGAACTGCGCGGCGATCTGCAGGAAGCCCACGCCGCGGATCAGCGCGACGGCGTGCTCCCGGTAGGCGGGGAAGATGTGATCCTGCGCTTCGGCGGCGCGGCCGAGGCCGACCTGGCAGCCCTCCTGCCCCACGCTGGGCACCCACAGCGCGAGCTGCCCCTGCCGCTGCAGGTGGGCGCACTCGGTGTCGAAGGCGCGCGTGGAGACCATGTCGCGGTACCACTGCTTGAAGTCATCGATCCCGACGGCCGAGAGCTCGTCGGCGAACTCGGCGGCGGTCGCCGAGGGCGCGTAGGCGCCCGCCTCGTCGAGGAAGCGGATCGGCTCGGGATCCGCCCCACCGTGCAGCGGGCCGTAAGTCGTCTGTTCGCTCATCCTGACCCAGTGTAATGAGCACCCCCGACACCGCGCGGATATATCGCGGGGTGGGCGGACCGGTGGGCGATCCTCGTCTCAGACCGCGACGACGAACTCCCGCACGATGCGCAGCACCTCGGGCAGGCTCTCGGCCTCCCCCACCGAGACGCGCACGCCGTGGCCGGCGAACGGGCGCACGAGGGTGCCCGCCTCGGCGAACGCGGCGGCGAGCGCCTGCGCGCTGTCGACGCCGCCGCGATCCCGGCCCTCCGGCACCCACACGAAGTTGCCCTGCGCCTCGGGCACCGCGAGCCCGAGCTCGCGCAGACCCGCGGCGAGCGCGTCGCGCCGCCGCACGATCTCGGCGATGCGCTCGGCGTGCACGGCGCGGGCCCCGGGGGTCAGCGAGGCGAGCGCCGCGCTCTCGGCGACGCCGGTGACCGAGAGCGGGATGCCCACGCTCGCGGCGGACGACAGGATCGCGGGGTGGCCGACGCCGTAGCCGATGCGCAGCGCGGCGAGCCCGTAGGCCTTCGAGAAGGTGCGCAGCACGACGAGGTTGGGATGGTCGCGCAGCACGTCCTCGCCCCGCACGGCGTCGGGGGCGTCGACGAACTCCCGGTAGGCCTCGTCGAGCACTACGAGGGTGTCGGAGGGCACGCCCGCAATGAAGCGGTCGAAGTCGGATCGGCGGATCGCCGGGCCGGTGGGATTGTTGGGGGTGCACAGCAGGATCACGCGCGTGCGCTCGGTGATCGCCGCGGCGATCGCGTCGAGGTCGTGCTCGGCGCCCGCGGTCAGCGGCACCGCGACGCCGGTGGCGCCGGAGGCGAGGCCGAGCGAGGGGTAGGCCTCGAAGCTGGGCCAGGCGTAGAGGTACTCGTCGCCGGGGCCCGCCGCGGCGTGCACGAGCTGGTAGAGGATCGCGACGGATCCGGCCGCGAGGTGCACGTGGTCGAGGCTCACCCCGAACTCGCCCGCGAGCGCGGCCCGCAGCTCGGGCATCGCCGCCGGCGCGTAGCGGTTCGTCTCGAGCGCGCGCTGCGCCACGGCCTCGAGCACCCCGGGAAGCGGGTCGAAGGGGTTCTCGTTGCTCGACAGCTTGAACCCCGGCCTCGTGGGCGTCGCACCCTGCCGGTAGGCGGGCATCGCGAGCACGTCGGGGCGGATGCGAACGGGAGGCGCAGCGTTTTCGCTCATGGATCGCAAGTCTAGTGAGCGGCTGCGGCCCTGCCCGCCGCGTCGCCGGTCGTCTCGGCCGCGGACGCCGTCACTGCCCGTCGAGGTCGGGGATCTCGGGCGGGTCCCACTGCAGGTCGGGCAACTCGATGGGAGTGGGCGTCGGCGCGGGCGCCGTCGGGATGATCGGCTGCTCGGGCCGCGTGGGCGACGGGTCGGGATCGGGGATCCCGGAGCGCTCGGAGGGAGCGGGTGGCACGCACGCCATCACGACCGCGAGGGCGACCGAGACGGCCGCTGAAGCGATCGCGAAGCGCATCGGCGCGCGGGCCCCGGTCGCCTCCCCGGAGACGGCCGCGCCGAGCTGCCGCCGTCGCAGCAGCAGGGCGAACGCGGGGGGCGCGGCCAGTACGAGCGCGATCACGCCGAGCAGCGGCCAGAACCGGCCCGTCGCGTCGCCCGCGCCGAGCAGCGCCGCGAAGACGGCCGCGAGCAGCGCGCAGCCCGCCCCGAGGCCGATGCGCCACCAGCCCCGCCGGGCGGCGCGCAGGCGGTGCTCGGCGAACTGCCGTGCCGCATCGCCCGCGCCATCGAGGGTGCGCGCCGCATCGGTCTCGGCGGCGGCCACGACGATGAGCTCGCCGGCCAGCAGCGCGAGCAGCGGCACCGGCAGCAGGCCGAGCGCCCCCGAGGCGAGCAGGGCGCCCATCAGCACCGGCCAGGCGGCCCCGACGAACACGAGTACCACCCCCGCCCGGGCCCACGGGGGCCTCGACCACGTCTGGCGCAGGAAGCCGCGCGGCGCCGAGCGGGTGGTGCCCACGAGCAGCTGGAACAGGTTCACGCAGATCGCGCCGAGCAGCGCGAACACCGCCGGGGGCACCGCGATGGCGACGAGCAGCCACGCGGCGAGGGCCGCCACGAGCCGGGTGCGCTCCCACACGGCCGAGGTCATCGCGAACGCGGCCTCCCGCTGCTGCGGGTTCTGGGCGAGCACCCCGCTCAGCACCCGCATCGCCTGGGCGTCGGTGCGGGTGTGCACGTCGGAGGCGAGCAGCAGCAGGTCTTCATGCTCGGGGTCGATCGCGAGCCCCTGCGCGACGAGGTGCGAGAGCTCGCCCTTGTCCGCGATCCCGCCGAGCATCTGGGCCGCCGCCGCGTAGACGCCGGCGTCGTGCGGGGCGAGCGCGACGGCCCGATGCACGTGCGCTCGGACGGGTTCGCGGTGGGACACGTCGCCGCGCGGCTCGGCGCGCAGCGCCCACGCCGAGAAGAGGTGCGCGGCGGGCATCTCGGGGGCGAGCGCGAGCGTCCGGTCGATGTGGGGGCGCGCGAGCCGCGGCTGCTCATCCCTGAGCTCGAGCGCCGCGAGAGTGAGGTGCGCTCTCACGCCGTCGGGGTGCAGGGCGAGCGCGCGCTCCGCGGCGCTGCGCCCCTCCTCGGGGTGCGAGCACCGGTACTCGGTCCACCCGAGTTCGGACCAGAGCGCTGCGCTGTCCGGGAACGCGGCGACGCCGCGCCGCAGCTCGGCGGCCGCCTCCTCGGCCCGCCCGAAATCCCAGAGCGCCGCGGCGCGCCGCAGATACCCGTTCGGATCCTCATCGGCGGACGCACCCGAAGGCTCCCGGCTCACGGAACCTCCGCGCCGTCGATCGGGGCCGCGCCGCCCTGGCCCTGCGGCTGCTGGTTGCGCTGGCGGATCTCCTCGAGCGAGCGGCTCATCCGCTCGATCGCGTCGTCGTCGGGCAGCGAGCTGCGCCGCTCCTCCATCTCCTGCTGCAGCTTCTGAGTGCGCTCGCGCATCTCGAGCTCCATGGGGGTCGGCGGCGGATCGAACTCGGCGGCGTGCCGGTCGGCGAGCAGCCACGCACCGGCGATCCCCGCCGCCGCGCAGGCCAGCGCGGCGAGCACGAGCCACGGCGAGGTGCGCGCCGATCCGCGTCGGAGGGAGAGCACCCGGCCCGCGCGCAGCAGCAGGGTCACGAGGGGCGGCACGGCGAACGCCGCGGCCACCGCGGCGAGCAGGCCCGCGGCCTCGGGCCGCATCTCGATCGGCTTCGCGTACACCGGCATGAGCGCGAGCAGCACCGCGACGCCGACCCGGGCGAGGCCCCACCACCCGTTGCGCAGCTCCTGCCGCGCCGCGGCCAGCCCCTCGTCGTCGCGGGGGAACAGCCCCGTGCGCTGCTCGGAGCGGAACCGCGCGAACACGAACAGCACCTCCGCGATCATCAGCAGCCACGCCGTGAAGCCGATGCCCATCGTGACGCCGCCGATGTAGCTGCCCTGCATCTCGAGGTGGCGCTCGCCGGACCGCACGCCGAGCGTCAGCGCCCACAGCAGCGTGCCGAGACCGCCGACGGCGGCGAGCGCGAAGCCGATCCACACCCACCACACCGGCGCGTAGAGTCTGCGCATGAAGCGCTTGGGCAACCCCCGCGTGCGAATGGTGAAGAGCAGCACGAACCACGCCATCGGCAGCACCAGCATCGCTTCGGCGAACTTGACCTGAGAGCGTCGACTGCCGGGCGAGGGCTCGCCGAACACGAGATAGGCGAACACCGACAGCATCGCGAGCATCCAGAGCGCGAGGCCCGCGAGCAGCTGCGTGCGGCCCCAGACCCGGTCGCTGATCTCCCGCGCGACGGAGCGCTGCACGGGGTTGTCGGCGAGCACCCCCGCCAGCAGCCGCAGGGCGGCGGCCTCGTGCGCGGCGCCCATGCCGCCGATGCGCGGACTCGCCTGCCCCGCCCGCTCGCTCTCGCGCTCGGCGGCGAGCGCCTCAGGCTCTCGGCGTCGGGATCGAGCGCGAGCGCGCGGTCGAGGGTCTCGGAGGCGGCGGCAGAGTCGCCGAGCTCGCGCAGCATGACCGTAGTGCGGCGCAGCGTCTCGACGTCTTCGGGCGCGAGCTGCAGGGCGCGGTCGAGGCAGGAGCGGGCCTCGCCGCGCCGCTGCCGCTTCTCCTTGCGCGGCCCGCGCGGGTCGGCGATCAGCGCCCGCGCCGCGTTCAGGTGCGAGACCGGCCAGTCGGGATACGACTGCTGCAGCTCGCGGGCGTAGGCGAGGCCCTCGTCGGCGCGGCCGTCGGCGATGGTCGCCTCGCACAGCGTGTTCAGGGCTCGGGGGTCGCCCGGTCGCACCGCCAGGGTGCGGTGCGCGAGCTGCTCGGCCTGCTGCGGCTGCCCGGCGAAAAACAGCTGCCAGCCCAGATACCCGAGCAGCTCGGAGTCGTCGGGGAACTCGGCGAGGCCGCGCCTGAGCTCGGCGATGGCGTCGTCGACGCGGCCGAAGCCCACGAGCGCCTCGGCCCGCTCGAAGAAGCCGGCGGCCGTCTGCGCCTCGGCCGCTCCTCCCGGGGGCGCCTCCATCAGAATCGCTTGTACTGCTTGAGCAGCTGCACGAGGTCGTCGTAGCGGCCATCGGTGTTCGCGTAGTTGGCGACGTTGCGCGCGCTGTCGAGCCAGGGCCCGATCGACGGTTTCACCTCTTTCAGGGCGCGGTTCGTGTCGCCCATCGAGACCGGCTGCACCGCCCCCGACTTGATGGATGCGGCGAGCGCCTTCTCGGCCGCCGTGTCGCACAGGTGCTTGAGATCGGCGCCCGAGAAGCCCTCGGTCTTGCGCACGAGCACGGGGAGGTCGATGCCCTGGATGGGCCGCTGCTCGAGGTGGCTGCGCAGGATCGCCTCCCGCGCCGGCGCGTCGGGCGGGGAGACGAGCACCATGCGGTCGAAGCGCCCGGGGCGCAGCAGCGCCGCGTCGACGTCCCAGGGCATGTTGGTGGCCGCGAGCACGAACAGGCCGTCGTTGTCGCTGCCCACGCCGTCCATCTCCATGAGCAGCTGGTTGACGAGGTTGCGCAGCCACTGCGAGCCCTGCGAGCTGCGCTTGCCGCCCACCGCGTCGATCTCGTCGAGGAAGAGCACGGCGGGCGCCTTCTGGCGGGCCTCGGTGAAGGTCTTGTGGATGTTGCCCTCGCTCTCGCCCATCCACTTGCTCAGCACGTCGGCGAGGGTGACCGAGATGAAGTGCGCGCCGAGCTCGCCCGCGATCGCGCGCGCCAGGTAGGTCTTGCCGCAGCCGGGCGGGCCGTAGAGCAGCAGGCCGCCGCCCAGGCTCTTCTTGAACGCCTTGGCGATCTCGGGGTGCGCGATCGGGTCGAGGAACGTCTCGCGGATGCGCTGCTTCACCTGCACCAGGCCGCCGACGTCGGAGAGCCGCATCGTCTCGCGGCTGACCTCGACGGGCAGCGAGCCGTCGGGCGCCTCGGAGACGCCCACGTCGATCGTGCCGTCGGGGTTCTGGCTCGCCTGCTCGACGATGAACGGCGGCGGCAGCGGATTCTCGAACTGGTTCTCGAGCTGACGCCAGTCGACCCCCGGCCCGGTCGCCTCGCCGGGCGCGCCCGCCCGCGCGTCGGGGGGCGAGTCGCCCTGTCCGTGCGGCTGATACGGCTGCGGCCGGGGCGTCTCGGTCGTGTAGGCGGCGTGCTCGGGCGGCGACGAGGCGCCGTCCGCTCCCTCGCCCGGGGCGGTGTCGGACGGCGCCTCGCCGGTCAACCGATCGACGAGGGCGCGCGCACCCGCGTGCCCGGGCGCCTTCGAGAGCACCACCATGGCCTGCCCCAGCCCCTCGTCGCGCCGCCCCGCCTCGGCCAGTCGCTCGGCGTAGAGCGCGCGCAGCTCGGGGTCTTCGGGGGAGGCTGCCACCGCGGCGGCCAGACTGTTCAGCAGTGCGTCAGACATGGTTCGATGCTACCCGCGGCCTCCCACATGCACGGGGCGGCGACCCCGCTCGGATGCGGTCGCCGTCGCTGAGGCGGCGCGCAGCCGAGGCTACCACACTGGAGTCATGAGATCCGTGATCCGAGTGCTCGTCAGCGCGTTCGCGCTGTGGCTCACCACGCTCATCGTGGGCGGCAGCGGCCGCCACGGGGTGTGGATCGAGCCGATCAGCGGCGACGACTACTCGCCGCTCGTCACCGTGCTGCTCGTTGCGCTCGTCTTCGGGCTCGTCAACGGCACCCTCGGCCGCGTGCTGCGATTCCTCTCGACGCCGCTCTACATCCTCACGCTCGGGCTGTTCGGCCTCATCGTCAACGGCGCGATGTTCGCCGCGGTGGCCTGGCTCTCCGACATCGCCGGTTTCGGCCTGCGCATCGAGACGTTCTGGTGGGGCGTGCTCGCGGCACTCGTCATGTCGATCCTCTCCGGGATCATGAACGGGCTGCTCGGCAGCAGCAAGAAGAAGGATCGCTGATCGCCGAGCCCGATGCGGCGCGGCCGGCACGGTCGGCACCCCGAGCGAACGCGACCTGAATTCTCGCCGCGCATTCGGCAGACTGGGGGCATGAGCACCGTCGATCCGATCCGCCCCTTCCGCATCAGCTTCGTCTGCTCCGGCAACATCTGCCGCTCCCCCATGGGCGAGGTGGTGCTCCGCTCGCTGGCCGAACAGGCCGGCCTCGGCGAGCGCTTCGTCGTCACCTCGCGCGGCACCCACGGCTACCACGTCGGCGACCCCGCCGATCCGCGCACCCTCGTCGCGCTCGCCGAGTGCGGCTACGACGGCAGCGCCCATCGCGCGGCCCAGGTCTCCCCCGCCGACATCGAGCAGCACGACCTGCTGATCGCCCTCGACCGCGGCCACGAGCGCAGGCTGCGCTCGCTCGGCGCCGATCCGCGGCGGCTCTCGCTGCTCACGGCGTTCGATCCCGAACGCCCCGCCGACCCCGACGTGTTCGACCCCTACTACTCCGACCAGCACTCGTTCGACGAGGTGCTCGCGCAGGTCGAGCGCAGCAGCGCGGTGCTGCTCGATCGCCTCGTCGCCCGCATGGAAGAATAGGGGCCAGGGCGTGCCCGGCAAACCCTGGCCCGCGATCCCGAACCACCGAGAGGCACCCATGACCCCGCTCCCCCCGCAGCCCATCAGCCCCCTCGACGGCCGCTACCGCGCCGCGGTCGCCGACCTCGGCGACACCCTCTCCGAGGCGGGGCTCAACAAGGCTCGGGTGCACGTCGAGGTCGAGTGGCTCGCCTACCTCACCGAGCACTCGCTGCTCGGGGCGACTCCGCTGCCCGCCGCCGAGCTGCAGGCGCTGCGCGACTGGGCCGCGAACTTCGGCCAGGCCGAGATCGATCAGCTCGCCGAGACCGAGCGCACCACCCAGCACGACGTGAAGGCTGTCGAGTACCTCGTCCGCGGCAAGCTCGACGAGCTCGACCTCGGCCGCCTCGCCGAGCTCACCCACGTGTGCTGCACGAGCGAGGACATCAACAACCTCTCCTACGCCCTCACCGTGAAGCAGGCGATCGCCGACGTGTGGCGCCCCCGCTTCGAGAAGGTCATCGCCGAGCTCGCCCGCCAGGCCGAGCAGTACCGCGAGCTGCCCATGATGAGCCGCACCCACGGTCAGCCCGCCACCCCCACCACGCTCGGCAAGGAGCTCGGGGTGTTCGTGCACCGCCTCGAGCGCCAGCTCAACCAGATCGACGACGTCGAGTACCTCGGCAAGTTCTCGGGCGCCACGGGCACCTTCGCCGCCCACCTCGCCGCCGATCCCCGCACCGACTGGGCGCAGGTCTCGCAGCAGTTCGTCGAGGGCCTCGGGCTCGACTGGAACCCCCTCACCACCCAGATCGAATCGCACGACTGGCAGGCCGAGCTCTACACGCGCATCGCGCACGCCAACCGCATCCTGCACAACCTCGCGACCGACATCTGGAGCTACATCTCCATCGGCTACTTCCGCCAGATCCCCGTCGCCGGCGCCACCGGGTCGTCGACCATGCCCCACAAGGTCAACCCGATCCGCTTCGAGAACGCCGAGGCCAATCTCGAGCTCTCGAACGCGATCCTCGACTCCCTCGCCGCCACGCTCGTGACCAGCCGCTGGCAGCGCGACCTCACCGACTCCTCGGCGCAGCGCAACATCGGCGTCGGCCTCGGTCACTCCGTGCTGGCGCTCGACAACATCTTGCGCGGGCTCGGGCAGATCGACGCCGCCCCCGACGTGCTCGCGGCGGATCTCGACGCCAACTGGGAGGTGCTCGGCGAGGCGATCCAGACCGTGATCCGCGCCGAGGTGACCGCCGGCCGCTCATCCATCAAGGATCCGTACGCCGCGCTCAAGGAGCTCACCCGCGGCCGCCGCATCGGCCAGGCCGAGCTCGTCGAGTTCGTGCAGGGCCTCGAGATCGGTGACGAGGCCAAGCAGCGGCTGCTCGCGCTGACGCCCGCGACCTACGTCGGCGACGCCGCGCGCCTGCTCGACTACCTGCAGCGCTGAGTCGCGCGGGCCGATCCGCGCGCTCAGCCCGCTTCGCATGCGCACCGCCCTCGCCGACCTCGGCGGGGGCGGTGCTCGTGTTGCGGGGCATGGAGCCGAGCGCTCTGACACCGTGAGCCGCCGGCGCCTCGATGCCGCGAAGCTGCTCCCGCAGGCCCCGGGCCCCTTGGCGCTTCTCGAGGAGATGTGCCAGAGTGGAAACATCCGATGAAAGGACCTCCGTGCCCGAGAACACCCCGGCCGTCTACCGCTTCGCACGCCAGCGCGTGCGCCACCGCTTCACCGCCCGCGAGGTGACCGTGACGGCGGTGAGCTCCCCCGTCGAACCCTTCATCCGCGTCACGCTCTCGGGCCCCGACCTGCACGACTTCGTGTCGGACGGGCCCGCGGATCACGCTCGGCTCTTCTTCCCCCACCCCCTCACGGGCGAGCTCGTGGCGCCGACCCCGGTCGGTCCCGGCGAGGACGGGATCGTGCGCCCGGAGGCGCCCATGTTCCCCCGCGACTTCACGCCGCTCAACCTGCGCACCGATCCCGAGACCGGTCTGCGGGCGTTCGACGTCGACTTCCTGCAGCACCCCGATCCCGGCCCGGCCTCCGCCTGGGCCGCCGCCGCGAAGCCGGGCGATCGACTCGTGGTGGTCGGTCCGCGCGGCTCGGCGACCGCCCCGCAGGGAGCGGATCGGCTGCTGCTGATCGTCGACCCCTCGGCCCTGCCCGCCGCGGCTCGCTGGATCGCCGAGGTGCCCGAGCGCACCGAGATCGAGGTCGTCGCCGACGCCTCACCCGCCGACCTCGACTGGATCGAGCAGTACCTGCGCGAGCAGGGCGGCCGAGAGGTCGCGGTGACCGAGGCGTTCGGCACCCTCGCCGACGCCGCGGCCGACGCCGGCATCGACGAGGGCACGTTCCTCTTCGCGGCCGGCGAGGCCACCCGCCTCATCCCCCTGCGCCGTCTGGTGAAGTACGAGTACGGCGTGCCCCGCGAGCAGTACGCGCTCAGCGGCTACTGGAAGCGCGGCATGGCGAACTTCGACCACCACGCCCCCATCGATCCCGAGGATCCCGAGGAGTGACCCGCCGGGGCTCTCGCCGCTGACCCTCCACCGCGCTCGAGCGGGCTCTCGACGCCGGCTTCCCCGAGCCTGCTCCAGCCGGGGGCTAGCATGGAGCCATGGACTCCGTGCAGCGTTCGCGCATCTCGCTCACGGCCGTGCTCGACGAGTTCTTCTTCATCTACGGCGGGGTCGCGGCGATCTGGCTGGCCTGGCTGGTGCTCACCGAGAGCTTCAGCTTCGGCTGGCTCGGCATCCTGTCGTTCATCGCCTTCTGGGTGCTGCTCGCCTACCTGGCGCTCCCCCGCGTGCACCGCATCCTGACGACCGTCTACGTGCCCGACTACTTCATCGGCCGCACCCGCACGAGCGACGGCCTGCTGGGCGACCCCATCAACCTGTCGCTGCGAGGCACGGAGCAGCAGCTGCACGACGCGATGGAGCGCGCCGGGTGGGTGCGCGCCGATCCGGTCACCCTGCGGTCGTCGTGGGGCATCGTGGTCTCGACGATCACCAGGCGCAGCTACGATCGCGCGCCCGTCAGTCCGCTGTTCCTCTTCGGCCGCATGCAGGACGTCGCCTACCAGCAGGAGGTCGCCGGCAATCCCGCCAAACGCCACCACGTGCGCTTCTGGCGCACGCCCGAGGGCTGGCTGCTGCCCGGCGGCGCCCGGGTGGATTGGCTGGGCGCCGCGACCTTCGACCGCGCGGTCGGCTTCTCGCTGTTCACGTTGCAGATCACCCACAAGATCGACGCCGACATCGACGTCGAGCGCGACCACGTCGTCGCGACGGTACAGCGGGCCAACCCCGCCGCACGGCTCGAGGTGCTCTCCGACTTCTCGACCGGCTACCACTCGCGCAACGGCGGCGGCGACACGATCCGCACCGATGGCGATCTGCCGGTCATCGACCTGAGCCCCATCGGGACGGAGGCCGCCCGTGGGTGAACGACCCCGCAAACGCGCCGCCATCGAGCCCGCCGCCACGCTCTTCGATCGTGAGGCCGAGCCCGCGCCGCAGGACCGGCGGCCCGTCTCCGTCTCGGGCGGCGCCGCCCTCGTCGTCGCCCGCGCGCTGGGCACCGCGCTGTGGAGCGTCGGGCTGCTGCGGCAGTGGGGCTCCATTCGCGCCGACCTCGACCTCGAACCCGACGAGTCCGGAGTGGCCCTCGGCGTGCTGCTCGGCTTCCAGGGTTTCTGGATGCTGCTGCTGCTCGCGCTCGCGTGGCTCATCTGGCGCGGCGGCAACGGCGCGCGCATCCTCGTGATGATCGGCGCCACTGCCAGCATCACGGCCTCGGCGATCGCCTACTTCGCGGCGGGAGAGGAGATCACCGTGCACACGACGCTGCTCACGCTGGCTCTCGACATCCTCATCCTGCTCGCCCTGTCGAGCCGGGATGCGCGGGCGTGGACGCGGCGCCGCAGGGCGTGAGCCGCCGCCCATGAACGGCGGCGGTCGGGCCCCGAGGCATCAGTCGTCCTGATCTCACGGCCTCATCCGCGGATGAGTGATCCCGGGCTCAGTGCCAGTCGTCGCCGTCCGGGCGGTGCAGGTCTTTGCGCGCCTCAAGGTCTTCCTGGCTCGGCTTGCCGCCGAGGCCCACGAGCGCGACCATCATCACCGAGACGATGAATGCGACGCCGAGGAAGACGAGCGCGAGCACCCAGTCGCGGGTGGCCATCAGCACGACCGCACCCGCGAAGATGCCCAGCACGGCCGAGAACCCGATGAGCTCCAGCGGTCGCAGGCGGTCACGGCGCGACGGCGTCACGGGATCCTGCGGTGCGGGCTCGGTGGGCTCAGTCATCGTCTGCTTTCGGTTCGGTGAGGAGGAGGGATCAGCGCGCGTCGGCCGAGGACTGCTCCGCGGCGGGCGCACCGGCGACCGCGGCGGAATCGCTCGTGGAGCGGCCGTCATGGGCACGGGTGTCGAACGCAGAGATGCCGAGGAAGACGCCCGCGATCACCGCGTATGCGCCGAAGAAGCCGAGCACGGCGACCGGGTCTTCGCGCACGAGCAGCGCGAGCAGCGCGAGCAGCACGCCGGCCCCGCCGAGCAGGGTCGAATCCTGGCGGCTGCCGGGCTGCACGGCCGCCCCGATGAACTCGAGGAGCGCGCTCACGAGCGACCAGGCGGCGATGAGCACGGCGAAGCCGATGGCGGACGAGCTGAGCGGGATGGCGACCGCCGCGGCCACCGCGACGACGCCGAGCAGCAGTGGCAGCGAGCTGCGGCTCGTCGACCGGCGCGCGAACCACTCAATCAGGTGCGCGACGGCGATGGCGCCGAGCGCCGCCGAGGTGATGCCGAGGTCGAAGCCGAGCTGCTCGTGCATGGTCGCGCTGAAGGCGATCGCCATGCCCGAGAACAGCAGCACGATCACGCGGACCAGGCGCACGGAGCGGGAGACGGCCGCGTTCGGGGTCGTCGACTCCGCAGCGCTCGATACGGCAGCGGACATGACACCCCTTTCTTCTTCCGGCAGTCTATCGCGTCCTGCCGCGAGCTCGCTGACCGCCCGTCGGGGACGAGAGCTCATACGCCCTGCGGCATGTCCTGGAAGCGCGAGTAGTGGCCCTGGAACGCCACGGTGACGGTGCCCGTGGGGCCGTTGCGCTGCTTGGCGAGGATGAAGTCGGCCTCTCCCGCTCGGGGGCTGTCGCGATCGCCCACGGCCTCGCGGTGCAGCAGGATGACCATGTCGGCATCCTGCTCGAGCGACCCGGACTCGCGCAGATCGCTGATCGCCGGCATCTTGTCGGCGCGCTGCTCGGACGCGCGGTTGAGCTGCGACAGCGCGATGACGGGCACGTCGAGCTCTTTCGAGAGCAGCTTGAGCGCTCGCGAGAACTCGCTGACCTCTTGCTGACGGCTCTCGGACTTCTTGCCGCTCGACAGCAGCTGCAGGTAGTCGATGACCACCATGCGCAGGCCGTGCTGCTGCTTGAGCCGCCGGCACTTGGCGCGGATCTCGACGAGCGTGAGGTTGGGGCTGTCGTCGATGAAGAGCGGGGCCTCGGCGACGCGCGCCTGGGTGGCGGCGAGCTTCTGGAAGTCGCGGTTGTCGAGCGCGCCCTTGCGGAGGGTCTGCATGGGGATGCTGGCCTCGGCCGCGAGCAGACGCATGGCGATCTCGGCGCGGCCCATCTCGAGCGAGAAGAAGACGGTGGGCGCGTTCGCGTGCACCGAGGCGTTGCGCGCCACGTCCATGGCGAGCGTCGACTTGCCCATGGCGGGGCGGGCCGCGATGATGATCATCTGGCCTCCGGCGAAGCCGTTGGTCATCGCGTCGAGTTCGCTGAAGCCGGTGGGCACGCCCAGCATGCCGTCGGCGGCGCCGTTGGCCTTGTTGATCTCTTCGAGGGCCGCGTCGACGGCCAGCGAGAGCGGCACGTAGTCTTCGCCCTGGTTCTCGCCCGTCACGCCGTAGATCTCGGACTGCGCCACGTTGACGAGGTCGATCGCCTCGCCCTCGCCCGCGTAGCCCATCTGCACGATGCGCGTTCCGGCCTCGACGAGGCGGCGCAGCAGCGCCTTCTCGGCGACGATCTCGGCGTAGAAGCCGGCGTTGGCGGCGGTGGGCACGATGCTGGTGAGGGTGTGCAGATACTCGGCGCCGCCCGCGCGCTGCAGCTCGCCCGCCTTGGTGAGCTCGTCGGTCACCGTGATGACGTCGGTGGGCTCGCCGCGGGAGTACAGCGAGAGCACCGCCTCGTAGATGACCTCGTGCTTGGGCACGTAGAAGTCGCCGCCCTTCAGCAGGCCGGTGACGTCTGCGACGGCGTCTTTCGAGAGCAGCATGCCGCCGAGCGCGCTCTGCTCGGCGAGCAGGTCGTAGGGCGGGGTGCGCTCGTGCCCGCGGGCGTCGTCTTCGACGAACGGATCCGAGATCCCCAGGTGTGCGATCGACACTCGACGGCTCCTTTTTCGTTGTGCGGGCCTGTTACCGACTGATTAGACACCAGACCCCCGACATTCACGGTACGAGCACCTCGCGAGGCACTCAAACGAACGCAGATCGGGCCTGTGGATAACTACGTGCATAACTTGCCCGTTTGAGCCACATGTTTTCCACACCATTGGGGAAAACCTGTGGAGAGCTTGTGTACGACTTCTCGTTTATGGGCTCTGATCGGGTATTTATTCTTTCCACAGGGAGAAAGTTATTCAAGTTTCAGGTAAAGCTTGAGGCTTGAGCGGTCGCGGCTCATGTGGACAACTAGCGGGAAAAGTCGCTCCTGTCAAAGCTTTTCGTCAGCCCGCGCGCGGTGCGGCGTTCACGCGCCATTCATCGCCGGGCAAACCCCGCCCGAGCGCCCCGCACACGCAAACGGGGCGGGATCCCGAAGGATCGCCGCCCCGCTCGAAACGCTGGGATCAGCGCTGCGCGATGACCTGCAGGGTCACCTTGGCGTCGACGCCCTCGTGCAGGTGCACGACGGCCTCGTACTCACCGGTCGACTTGATGGTAGGCACGGTGATCTTGCGCTTGTCGATCTCACCGAGCCCGGCCTCGGACACCGCTGCGGCCACGGCCGCCGGCTTCACCGAGCCGAACAGGCGGCCCTCGGCGCCCGTCTTCGCGAACAGGCGGATCTTGCCCTCCTGCAGCTTGGCCTTGAGCGCCTGGGCGTCCTCGGCCGAAGCGAGCGCGCGCGCCTCGCGAGCGGCGCGCAGCTGCGCGACCTGGGCCTCGCCGCCGCGGGTCCAGTGCACCGCGTAGCCCTGCGGCACGAGGTAGTTGCGTGCGTAGCCGTTCTTGACGTCGACGACGTCACCGGCGGAACCGAGGCCCTGGACCTCGTTCGTGAGAATTACCTTCGCCATGATGTTCTTCCTTCGCGGCTCAGCGGCCGGAGCCGGCGTAGGGGAGGAGTGCCATCTCGCGGGCGTTCTTCACGGCCTTCGCGATGAGTCGCTGCTCCTGCACGGACACGCCGGTGATGCGGCGGGCGCGGATCTTGCCGCGCTCAGAGATGAACTTGCGCAGCGTCGCGACATCCTTGTAGTCGATGACGCCGACGGTCTGCTTCTTCGCGGGTGCGAGGGTCTTGGCGTTCTTACCCCGACCCGGCTTGCGGCCTGCGCCGCTGGACTTGCCTGCCATATTTGGTCTCTTTTCGTGATGCGATCCGGCTGGCCGGATCAAGAAGTTGTCTGCCTAGAAGGGCTGCTCGTCGTCGAAGCCGCCGCCGAAGTCGTTGCCGCCGCCGGAAGAAGCGCCGCCCTGACCGGAGTTGGTCCAGGGGTTGCCTTCCTGCTGCTGCGCAGCGGGACGACCCCAGCTGCTCTGACCCTGCGGCTGGTTGCCACCGCCGCCGAAGCCGCCGACCTGGCCGCGCGACTGACCGCGGCTCACCTGAGCGGTGGCGAAGCGCAGCGACGGACCGACCTCTTCGACCTCGAGATCGAGGCTCGTGCGCTGCTGGCCCTGGTTGTCGGTGTAGCTGCGCTGCGTGAGGCGGCCCTGCACGATGACGCGCATGCCCTTCGTGAGCGATGCCGCGATGTTGTCGGCGTATTCGCCGTATGCGCGGCAACCGAGCCACAGCGGTTCGCCGTCAGACCAATCGCCCGACTGACGGTCGCGCACGCGAGGGGTCGAGGCGATCCGGAAGGTCACCCACGAGTTGCCCGCCTGGCTGACCCGAGGCTCGGGATCGGCAACGAGGTTGCCGACGACAGTGATCAGCGGCTCGCCGGCCATGAGCTACGCGCCCACCTTCGCGGCACGAGCGGCCTTGGCCTGCTCGCGCTTGGCCTGAGCAGCGCGCTGAGCGATGAGCTCGTCGGCGCGGAGCACCTTGGTGCGCAGCACGGCCTCGGAGAGACCCAGCTGACGATCGAGCTCGGCAGTCGCCTCGGGGGTCGCGGAGAAGTTCACCACGACGTAGATGCCTTCGGCCTGCTTCTTGATCTCGTATGCGAGACGGCGCTTGCCCCAGATGTCGACGTTCTCGATCTCGCCGCCCGCATTGCGGATGACGCCGAGGAACTTGTCCATGCTGGGGGCCACGGTGCGCTCGTCGATACCCGGATCGAGGATCACCATGAGTTCGTACGGATGCATTACTGACCCACCTCCTTCGGACTTCACGGCCACAGGATTTCTGTGGCAGGAGGGTGTTTATGCGGTGTGCCCGCGCGCTGAGCGGAACGCTTCGCACGCAGACAACTAGAACAGTTTAGCACCTTCGAGCCCGGGCCGCCCGGGCAGTTTCCCGGGGGCGCGCGAGCGGGCCGGCTCAGACGCGCCGGAAGCTCTCCACGCCGCCGATCGGTTCCCGCTGCCCGCCGACGTGCACGATGTCGCCGCCGTCGACCGTCAGCTGGGTGCCGTGGGCGCGCAGCGCGGCGACCTTGCGCTCGAGCCAGGGGGAGATGTCGTGCCGCTCGACGGTGGCGTCGGTCTCAGTGCCGGTGCCGGCGGGCCCGGCATCACCGGCGGCCGGAGGGCCGGGGGAGCCGGCGTCGTCTGCTCCGGGGGCGGCGAGGGGCTCGGGATCCGGCACGATCTCCCAGAACGGCAGCTCGAGCGCGTGCGCGACGGCTCGGGAGAGACGGTGCGCGAGCCGGTGGTCGGGGTGCCCGTAGCCGCCCCCGTCGTCGTAGCTCACGATCGCCTGCGCGCCGGCCTGGTAGGCGGCGGCGAGCAGGTCGTTCAGCACCTCGACCGCGGGGGCGCTGGTGAGCGCGTCGCGGCTCGCCTCGGGCGCGGCCGTCACCCGGCCGTCGGATCCCCAGGCCATGCCCGAGTCCTCGTAGATGTAGGGGGGAAGCCCCTCGGCGCGCGCGGGCTCGGCGCCCAGGAAGGCGTGACGCTCAACGCCGAGCATGCCGAGCGCGGTGCGCAGCTCGTTCTGGCGCACGACGGCCAGCCCGTGCGAGCCGGCGAGCGCCTGCAGCGGGCCGGGCGTCACCTCGCCCTGCTCTCCGCGGGTGAGCGTGACGAGCAGGGGCTCGAGTCCCGCCTCGGCGAGCGCGGCGAGCGTGCCCCCGGTGGTGATGGTCTCGTCGTCGGGGTGCGCGTGCACGAACATCACGCGGGGCCGCCCCTCGAACCAGGTCGTCGGATCGACCGTCTGCTCGCTCATCATGCCCTCCAGCTTCGATCCGCGGTTCGGATCTCACCAATCATTCGGATCTTCCCGGTCGAACCCATCCGAGACAACGCCCTCGCCCGAAGCATCGGCGCGGGATCAGCCCTGCTGCTCGTACCACTCGCGCAGGCGCTGCTCGGCCTCGGCCACACCGATCGGCCCCTCGTCGAGGCGCACCTCGAGCAGGTACCGGTAGGCGCGGCCCACGAGCGGCCCGGGCGGGATCCCGAGCAGCGCCATGATCCGCTCGCCGTCGAGCTCAGGCCGCACCGCGGCGAGCTCCTCGGCCTCGGCGAGCTCGCCGATGCGCCGCTCGATGTCGTCGTACGCGTGCGCGAGGCGCTCGGCCTTGCGCCGATTGCGGGTCGTCACATCGGCTCGGGTGAGGATGTGCAGACGGTCGAGCTCATCGCCGGCGTCGCGCACGTAGCGGCGCACCGCCGAGTCGGTCCACTGCTGGTCGCTGTAGCCGAAGAAGCGCAGGTGTAGCTCGACGAGGCGCGCCACCCGTTTGATCGTGTCGTTGTCGAAGCGCAGCTCGCGCAGGCGCTTCTTCGCGAGCTTCGCGCCCACGACGTCATGGTGGTGGAACGTCACGCCGCCGCGCTCGAAGCGCCGGGTGGCCGGCTTGCCGATGTCGTGCAGCAGCGCCGCGATCCGGAGCACCACGTCGGGGGAGGGCTCGTGCCCGCGCTCCGACTCCAGCTCGATCGCCTGCCGCAGCACCGTGAGGCTGTGCTCGTAGACGTCCTTGTGCCGGCCGTGATCGTCCTGCGTGGCGAGCAGCGCCGTGAGCTCGGGCAGGAAGCGCTCGGCGAGGCCCGTCTCGACGAGCAGGCGGATGCCGGGGATCGGATCAGCGGTCGACAGCAGCTTGACGAACTCGTCGCGCACCCGCTCGGCCGAGATGATGTCGAGCCGCTTGGCGAACTCCCACATGGCCGCCTGCGTTTCGGGCACCACCTCGAAGCCCAGCTGCGAGGCGAAGCGCGCCGCGCGCAGCATGCGCAGCGGGTCGTCGGTGAACGACGCCTCGGGGGAGCCGGGGGTGCGGATCCGCCCGGCCAGCAGGTCCTCGACGCCGTCCGAGACGTCGACGAGCCGCATGTCGGGCAGCATGAGGGCGAGTGCGTTGATGGTGAAGTCGCGGCGCACCAGGTCTCCCTCGATGCTGTCGCCGAAGCTCACCTCGGGCTTGCGCGAGTCGTCACGATACGTGTCGGCGCGATAGGTGGTGATCTCGACGATCTCGCCGTGCACCCGCGCGGCGATCGTGCCGAAGTCGCGGCCCACGTCCCACACGTTCTGGGTGAGGGAGTCGAGGATCGCGCGCGTCTCGTCGGGGCGCGCGGAGGTGGTGAAGTCGAGGTCGGTGACGGATCTGCCGAGCAGCGCGTCGCGCACCGGTCCGCCGACGAGCGCGAATTCGTGGCCCCGGTCGGCGAACGCCCGCGCGAGCGTCGCGACGGGTGCGGACGCCGCGATGGTGCGCAGCGCCTCCATGGATTCGGCAAGGGTGGGCATCCCTCAAGGGTACCTGGGCGCAGGCCCCCGACCCGATCCCTAGACTGGTGGCCATGCCCTCGGTTTCCCGGTTTCGCGCGCGCCCGCTGCTCGCGGCAGTGTTCGCCCTGGGGCTTCTCGGCGCGCCGGCGGCCGGGGGAACGGCCGCCGCAGCGGCCGACGACGCGGTCGAGCTCACCCCCGCGACGGTCGACCTCTTCGCGTCCCCGCGCGAACCGGTGCTGCACGACGACGACTCCGAGCTGCAGATCGACGTGCTGGTGGGCAATCCGGGGGAGCAGCCGCTGCCCGAGACCGCGGTCGAGGTCACGCTCGACCCCCGCCCGCTCGAGACGATCGATGACCTCGACGGCGTCTTCCCCGAGCACCCGATCGAACTCGCCGACGCGCAGATCGGCGCCACCGCGGCCGAGACGGATCAGAGAGTCACCGTCACGGTGCCGCGCGATCGGCTGCCCTTCACCTCCGCCACCGAGTCGGGCGTCTACCTGCTGCGGGTCGCGCTCGGGGCCGAAGCCGACGTCACCGTGCCGCTCGTGTGGCAGGGCGCGGCCTCGACCGGCAGGGCGGGCGCGAGCGCTGAGGCGCCGTCGGTGCGGCTCGGCACGATCGTGCCCATCGTGCTGCCGAGCGACATCTTCACGCTGCCCACGCGCTCGCAGCTCGAGGAGCTGACGCCCGGCTGGTCCGATCTGCTCGACGAGGCGCGGGCGGCGCAGGCCACGCTCGCGATCGATCCGCGGGTCATCGCCGGGATCCGCGCCTACGGCGACGAGGCGCCCGAGCCGGCGCGGCAGTTCCTCGCACGGCTCGAGGCGAGCACGCTGTCGAGCTTCCTGCTGCAGTTCGCCGACGCGGATCCGTCGGCGCAGGCCGACCTCGGCTTCACCGCGCTGATGCAGCCGACCAGTCTCGACTTCGTGACGCGGTTCGGGAGCTTCAGCGCCGACGACGACACCGGCGACGACACCGACGCGGGGGAGACTCCGGGATCCTCCGCGGGGGAGCAGGGCGGCGATGACGCGGATCCACCCGCGTCCGACGACGCGACGAACACCGGCGACGGCACGAGCCCGGGCGATGAGCCGGCTTCCCAGGGGGGCGACGCGGGTCCGACGGAGGGGGATCAGAGCGACGGCGAACCGGTTCCGACCCAGCAGACCCTCGAGCAGCTGCTGAGCTGGGACGCGACCGCGGCCGTGGCGTGGCCCGCCGAGGGCTCCGCCGATCAGGGCACCCTCGAGCTGCTCCGTCTCGCGAACATCGACGCCTTCGTGCTCGATTCCGACAACATCGACCGCGCGAGCGGCGGGCCGAGGGTCTCCCTCGAACAGGGATCCGCGCTCATCACCGACGCCGCCCTGGCCGACGCGGCCCGCACCGCGCTCTCCGCTCCGAACGAGGTGCAGCGCGCCGCCGGCGTCTCCCGACTGTCCGCCCACCTGCTGCTCGCCGCGCAGAACGGCTCCGAGGATCTCGTGCTCGGCCTCGACCGCGGAGCGGTGGGCGACGCCGAGGATCCTGCCCTGCTCGTGGAGCAGCTGCGCGCGCTCGACTGGGTCGCCCCGACCGGCATCGCCGATCTTGACGAGGGCGAGGCGCTGCTGCGCGGCTCCGACACCCTCGAGGAGCGCCGCGAGCTGCTGCGGGCCGCGGTGGGCCGCGAGTCGTCGGTGAGCGAGCTCGGCGCGGTGCTCGTGCACCCCGAGTACCTGAGCGGCTACCAGCGCGCCCGCCTGCTCGAACTGTTCGCCACGCGCCACGCGGCCCCCGGGGTCGACTTCGACGAGGTCGCCTCGCGCTACCGCGAGCGGGACGCCGAACTGCTCGAGGGGGTGCGCGCCATCACCACCGAGCGCATGCAGCTCGTCGGCGCCACCACGCGGGTGCCCGTGCAGCTGCACAACTCGCTGCCGTTCGAGGCCGTCGTCGACGTGCAGGTCGTGCCGGCGTCGGCCGCGCTCGCCGTTCAGGAGCCCCGCTTCGCCTCGGTCGCGGTGCCCGCCGAGGGCAATGAGCGCGTGCTCGTGCCGGTGCACAGCCGCCTCTCGTCGGGCGAGCCGGGGCTCGTCGTCACCGTGGCGGCGACGTCGGGCGACCTCACCGTGTTCACCGGCACCCTGCCGATCTCGATCCGCAGCGGCGTCGAGACCATCGCCCTCGTGGTGCTCGGCGCGCTCGCGTCGCTGCTGCTCGGCTTCGGCATCTGGCGCAGCGTTCGACGACGACGCCGCGCGTCGGCGCTCGCCCGATCGGGCACTGCCGGAGGGGAGGCCGACGACAGCGGCCAGCGGGCCGGAGCGCGCGTCACGGCACCCGCGGAATAGCCCGCGCCTAGGATTGGTTGTACCCCCCGCGGCGGCCGATGGCCGTCGCCTCTGACCAGCATCGTGCGCGAGGAGCTTCATGCACCAGATCATCATCATCGGTTCCGGCCCGGCCGGGTTCACCGCGGCCGTCTACGCCGCTCGAGCGGGCCTGAAGCCGGTGCTCTTCGCGAGCTCCGTCGGCATCGGCGGCGAGCTGATGAACACCACCGATGTCGAGAACTTCCCCGGCTTCCCCGAGGGCATCCAGGGCCCCAACCTCATGCAGCGCATGCAGGAGCAGGCCGAGCGCTTCGGCACCGAGGTCGTCTACGACGACATCGTCGAGGTCGACTTCTCGAGCCCCGTCAAGCGGGTCACGGCGGGCGACGGCAGCGTGCACGAGGCGCGCACCGTCATCTACGCGACCGGCTCGGCCTATCGCAAGCTCGGTCTGCCCGACGAGGATCGCCTCTCGGGGCACGGCGTCTCCTGGTGCGCCACCTGCGACGGCTTCTTCTTCCGCGAGAAGACGATCGCCGTGGTCGGGGGCGGCGACTCCGCGATGGAGGAGGCCACCTTCCTCACCCGCTTCGCCGACAAGGTCTATGTGATCCACCGTCGCGAAGAGCTGAAGGCCTCGAAGATCATGCAGCAGCGGGCGTTCGACAACGAGAAGATCGAGTTCATCTGGAACTCCGAGGTGGCCGCGATCCACGGCGCAGACGAGGTCACCGGCGTCACGCTGCGCAGCACCGTCGACGGCGGCGAGCGCGAGCTCCCGCTGCAGGGCCTCTTCATCGCGATCGGCAACGATCCGCGCACCCACCTGGTGCACGGCAAGCTCGACCTGACCGTCGACGGCACCATCGCCGTCGAGGGCCGCAGCTCCCGCACCTCGGTCGCGGGCGTCTTCGCGGCCGGCGACGTGGTCGACCCCACCTACCGCCAGGCCATCACCGCCGCCGGCTCGGGCACGGTCGCCGCGCTCGACGCTGAGCACTACCTGGCCGCCCTCGACGGCTGAGCCTCACCCGCGTACGAAGGAGAAGAACAATGTCAGAACCCATCAACGTCGACGAGCAGACCTTCGACAAGGTCGTGCTGCAGAGCGACATCCTCGTGCTGGTCGACTTCTGGGCGGCCTGGTGCGGCCCGTGCCGCGCCGTCGCCCCGGTGCTCGATCAGATCGCCGCCGAGCAGGACGGCAAGCTGCGCATCGTCAAGCTGAACGTCGACGAGAACCCGAATCTCGCGGCCCAGTACCGCATCACCTCCATCCCCGCGATGAAGGTCTTCAAGAACGGTGAGGAGGTGCGCGAGATCATCGGTGCGATGCCGAAGCCGATGATCGAGGAGCACCTTAACGGGATCATCTGACCCCGTCGCCCCGCGGCTCATGCCGCGTCCGAGCCCCAGAGCCCGGAAGCCCGAACCCCGCCCCGGCTTCTTGCCGGGGCGGGGTTCGTCGTGCGCGGCGGGCCTTCCTCGCGCAGAGCCGGACGCACGCCCCGCGCGATTGGCGCCGCCGTGGTCAGCGTTCGGCGAGCGCGGCGAGACGATCGATCGACGCCCGCAGCGAATCCGCCGTCGTCGCCCGGGCTCGCGCCAGTCGCGACTCGTCGGTGAGCGCGGTCCAGTCGTAGGTGTGCCGCACGAGCGTGCCGCCCGCGGCGGCCTCCAGCTCCCAGCGCCAGACGTGCCCCCGCGGCTGCTCGCCGGTCGGGGCGGGCTTCCAGGCGATCCGGCGCCCCTCCTCGAACTCGACCACGTGATTCTCGCGTCCCTGGCCGTTGTGGATGACCATCTCGAAGACGTCGCCGACCGCGCGCACCCGCTGGCCGTCGGGGGCCTGTACGAGGTTGTCGTTGCCGTCCCAGCGGGGCTGCTGCGCGGGATCGGCGATCAGCTCGAAGATGTCGGCCGCGTCGGCGACGATCAGGCGTTCGGCGGTCACGATGCGGCTCTGCTCAGTCATGCCGCCAGTCAACCACAGGGCGCCGGTCGCCGTACTGCCGATCCCGGTCAGCTGAAGCCCGGGTCGCCCAGCTCCGACAGAATGCGCTTGAGGTCGGCGATCGTCGCGAAGTCGATGATGATCTGCCCCTTCTTCGCGCCGAGCTTCACCGCGACCCGGGTGTCGAAGCGGTCGCCGAGGCGATCCGCGATCTCGCCGAGCTGCGCCTGCACACCGCCGGCGCGCGGCTTGGGCGTCTTGCGCTTCGGCTCCTCGGAGGCCGCTGCTTCGGCGGCGCGCACCGACAGCCCCTCGTTGACGATCTTGTCGGCGAGCCGCTGCATCGACTCCCCGTCGCCGTCGAGCGACAGGATCGCGCGGGCGTGCCCCGCCGACAGCACACCGGCGGCCACGCGAGCCTGCACCTGCTCGGGCAGGCGGAGCAGACGGATCGTGTTCGAGATCTGCGGGCGGGAGCGGCCGATGCGCTCGGCCAGCTGCTCCTGAGTGATGCCGAAGTCGGCGAGCAGCTGCTGGTACGCCGAGGCCTCCTCGAGCGGGTTGAGCTGCGCCCGGTGCAGGTTCTCGAGCAGCGCGTCGCGCAGCATGTGCTCGTCGGCGGTGCTGCGCACGATCGCGGGGATCGTCTCGAGCCCGGCGCGCTTCGAGGCGCGCAGGCGGCGCTCGCCCATGATCAGCTCGTACCGGGGCTCGCCCTCGGCGGGCGTCGGCTCGATCGCGCGCACCACGATCGGCTGGAACACGCCGAACTCGCGCACGCTGTGCGTGAGTTCCTCGAGCGCCTCCTCGTCGAACTCGGTGCGCGGCTGCGAGCGGTTGGGCACGATCTCGGCGACGGGCAGGCGCGTCAGCTGCGCGCCCGGAACCTCCTGCAGCCGGGGTGCATCGGCGGCCTCCGGGGCCTCGCTCGTCGCGCCCTCGCTCTCGGCGGCGGCAACGGCGGCCGCGCCGTTGTTGGCGGGGAAGAACACATCGACCGGTCGCTCACCGGTCGCGGGAGCCTGGGGGATGAGCGCGCCGATCCCGCGGCCGAGCCCGCCTCGCTTCTTCGTCGCCATGCGTTACGCCTCTCCGTCTTCATGTGTGTCGGCTCCGTGCGGAGCCTCCGCGCCTCGCTCCGCCATCTCGGCGGCGGCCTCCAGGTACGCCAGCGCACCGATGGACCCTCCGTCATAGGCGTGCACCGTCTGCCCGTAGCTCGGCGCCTCCGAGATGCGCACCGATCTCGGGATCACGGCCGCGAGCACCTGCTCCGGGAAGTGCGAGCGCACCTCACCGGCGACCTCCTGCGCGAGATTCGTGCGCGCGTCGTACATCGTGAGCAGGATCGTGGAGATGGCGAGCCCCGGGTTGAGGTGCTTCTGAATGAGTTGGATGTTGCCGAGCAGCTGGCTCAGACCCTCGAGGGCGTAGTACTCGCACTGGATCGGGATCAGCACCTCGTCGGCGGCGACGAAGGCGTTGACGGTGAGCAGCCCGAGCGAGGGCGGGCAGTCGATGAAGACGTAGTGGTACGTGTTCTCGGGCTCCGCGAGGAACGCCTGCAGGGCCGTGCGGAGACGCTGCTCGCGGGCCACGAGCGATACGAGCTCGATCTCGGCGCCCGCGAGGTTGATGGTCGACGGCACGCAGAAGAGGTTCTCATGGTCGGTGGTCGGCTGCAGCGCGTCCTCGATGCTGCTGTCGCCCAGCAGCACGTCGTAGACGCTCGTGACCTCGGGGCGGTGGGGCACCCCGAGAGCCGTCGAAGCGTTGCCCTGGGGGTCGAGATCGATCACGAGCACCCGCGCTCCGCGTCGCGCGAGAGCCGAGGCGAGATTGACGGTGGTCGTGGTCTTGCCGACGCCGCCCTTCTGATTCGACACCGTGATCACGCGCGGTGCGTCGGGCAGGGGCGAGACCGTCTCGGCCAGTTTGCGGCGTCGTCGGATCTTGTCGACGAGGTGGTCGCCGACGAGCGTCTTCTCCGCTTCAGCCATGAGTACCGATTTTAGCTCGAAATACGCGGGTGGTCTCGGCGAGCCGCCCGGCCCCGAGTTCTTCGACCGAGATGTCGCGCACGCGGTGCTTGCGCAGCACCTTCTCGGCCGCGTCGATCTCGTTCTGCACCGAGGCGCCCTTGAGGAACAGCATCTCGCCGCCGTCGCGCAGCAGGGGAGCGGTGAGGGGCACGAGCTTGCGCAGCGCGGTGACCGCTCGGGCGGTGACCTGATCGACCTCGAACGCGCCGTGATACTCCTCGGCCCGACCCCGCAGCACCTCGACGTTGTCGAGGCCGAGACGCTCGACCTGCTCGTTCAGCCAGTTGCACCGGCGCTCCATCGGCTCGATCAGCCGGAAGGCCGCGTCGGGGCGCACGATCGCGAGCACGAGGCCGGGCATGCCTCCGCCCGTACCGATGTCGGCGACACGGGATCCCGCGGTGATGAGGGGAGCGAGGATCGCACTGTTCAGCAGGTGACGCGTCCAGAGGCGCGGCGGCTCGAGCGGGCCGATCAGGCCGAGCTCTTCACCGCGCTCGCCGAGATCCCGCGCGAATTCGCGCAGCGCGCCGACGCGGTCGCCGGCGATCTGCGCCGCGGCGCCCGGTTCCGCTTCGACCTGGGTCTCGCTCACCGCGCCCTCCTTCGCGTTCGTGTGTCCAGTGATGAGTCGGCCGGCGGACCGGCGCGAGCGGTGGTCCGCCGGGTGCGCGTTTCACGTGAAACGCGCACCCGCGTCGCTCAACCCCGGCTGATGACGAGTCGGCGATCCTTGCCCTCACCGCGCGACTCGGAGAAGAAGCCTCGCTCCGCCACGTCGTCGTGCACGAGCTTGCGCTCGTACGACGACATCGGCTCGAGCTCGACCCGATCTCGGCCCGCGGCGATCTGAGCGATCGCGGCGTCGACCATGCGCTTGAGCTCGGCGGCGCGCGCGTGGCGCGAGCCGCCCACGTCGATGATGAGTCGGGAGAAGCGGCCGGTCTTCGCCTGCACCGCGAGCCGCGTGAGATCCTGCAGCGCCTGTACGGTGTCGGGTGCCGCGAGCTTGTCGAGATCGGTGCCGCCTCCGTTCACCGACACGTACGCACGACCGTTCGCGACATCGATGTCGATGTCACCGTCGAGATCGGCGATATCGAGCAAGCCCTCGATGTAGTCGGCCGCGAGATCGCCGTCGGCCTCCAGCTCCTCGAGGGCCGGATCCTCGTGCACGCGGTCGGCGGTTGCCTCGTCAGTGCTCACAGTGACCTCACTTTTTCTTCTTCTTGGCGCGCTTCGCGCTGACCGGCTGCTGACGCTGACCCTGCGGCTTCGGCTGCTCGGAGACCTCGAGCGCGCGCACCTCGTCGTCGGTCAGCTTACCCTTCGCCTTCAGGCGGGCCTGACGCGCCCGCCAGGCGTCGCTGCCCGGGGTCGGCATGCTGCGGATCACGATGAACTGCTGGCCCATCGTCCACAGGTTCGACGAGAACCAGTAGATGTTGAGCGCGAGAGGGAACGCGACGCCCGAGAACAGGAACGCGAAGGGGATGATGTAGAGCAGGATCTTCTGCTGGCGGTACATCGGCGAGTTCTTCGTCTCATCCGAGACGTTCTTCGACATGATCTGCAGCTGGGTGAAGAACTGCGAGGCGATCATCAGCACCATGATCGCGCCGAGCAGCGCGACGACCATCCAGTTGCCGGTCTCCCAGCCCTGCGTGAAGTTCATCTTGAGCGGAGCGCCGAAGATCGACGCCGCGTTGAAGCTCTCGGTCAGATCCTGCGTCATGAAGCCGATGCCGGTCTTGTTCTCAGCTGCGTGACGCAGCACGTAGAAGAGCGAGAAGAAGATGGGCATCTGGATGAGGATCGGCAGGCACGATGCGAACGGATTGGTGCCGTGCTTCTTGTACAGCGCCATGGTCTCGCGGCTCATCGCCTCGCGCGAGAACTGATCCTTCTTGCCCCGGTACTTGTCCTGAACCTTCTTCAGCTCGGGCGCGATCTCCATCATGCGGCGCTGCGACTTGATCTGCCGCACCATCACCGGGATGAGCGCCGAGCGCACCACGACCACGAGGCCGATGATCGACAGCACCCAGGTCACACCCGAGGCCGGATCCATGCCCATCGCGGTGAAGAGCCAGTGCCACGCCCACAGCACCAGCTCGACGAGCCAACGCAGCGGCCAGAGTATCGTTTCGAAGAAGTCCACCGGGATCAGGCCTTTCGCTCGATGGGGCGGACGAAGCCGCGCTGATTGATGAAGAAGTTCTGGCGCCGCCCGGGCGAAACATCATCGACACCGCCGGGGCTGAACGGGTTGCAGCGCAGCAAGCGCCAGGTCGTCATGAGCGATCCGACGAGAAAGCCGCGCAGTTGATACGCCTCCACAGCGTACCGGGAACACGATGGATAATACCTGCACACCTGGCCGTAGAGCGGCGAGATGAAGCGGCGGTAGAGGTGCATGAAGCCGATCATCAGGTTCCGAGGCAGGAACCAGAGTTCGTAGGCCGCGCGCCTCATCGCTGCTCCCCGGCGACGAGCTCGCGCTCGACGCGGTCGAGCGCTCGATTCATCTCGCGCTCGAGCTCGGAGAACGGCGCACCCGCCGCCGCAGGCAGCGCCCGGAAGACCACGTCGACGCCCCGTATGCCACTGCGGATGCGGCGCTCCACCACACTCTTCATCCGACGACGCACCAGATTGCGGGTCACCGCGTTTCCGACGGCCTTCGAGATGATGAACCCGAAGCGGGCGGGGGGAACCGGATCCGACCCTTCTGCGCGCTCGCCGCCCCCGGCCGGCGCGCCGGCCTGCGAGGAGGCATCGAGCCGACCGGTCGGAGAACGCAAAACCGCGTGGGTGATGCAGTACGCACCACCCACGCGGCGTCCGGTTCGCACGGCGAACCGATAATCCTCACCCCGGGTGACGCGATGCCGCTTGGCAGGCACGATCGGCCAGGGGGCAGAAGACGATTACGCGGTGAGCTTCGAGCGGCCCTTGCCGCGACGAGCCGCGACGATGGCGCGGCCGGCACGCGTGCGCATGCGGGCGCGGAAGCCGTGCACCTTGGCGCGACGGCGGTTGTTGGGCTGAAAAGTACGCTTGCTCATGAAAGACTCCGTGACTTATGGAACAGATCCCCGAAGCTCGCAGGCGTCGAGGAAGTCGGAATTGGGCAGGGCTGCAATGGCTGCCGCCCATACAAGGTAATCACTTTACGCCCAAACCGCGCCGCAGTCAAAGCCGATTCGCGGGGTTCCCCACCGCGCATCGCCCAGGGGTTTTCAGACTTGCCTGTGGACAAATCTGTGACTAACGTGGGCGCAGGTGTTCGTCCGGTCCTGAACTCGCCCGTAATCTCGGGCCTCCACGCGCGTCAGGCTGTGGATAAAGCTGGGCATAACATCTCCTCTTCCAGCTACGAGACCGAACCGAGTATCCGC